>NZ_JBWYIX010000005.1:0-200126 GCF_056779935.1 Acinetobacter sp. ANC_7512
TGCTCTCAACCAACTAGAAGCAACTGGTGGCAAATATGCATTGTGCTCTATGTGTATCGGTGTGGGTCAAGGCATCGCTTTAATTATTGAACGTGTTTAACTATTAAAAACCCCCTCCCTTTTCTCAAGGGAGGTCGGGAGGGATTCTATGCCTACTTTTTCTTCAAATGATGCGCAAATCAATTATCAAACTTTTGGTGATTCAAGCAAGCCTGCTCTTGTTTTCTCTAACTCTTTAGGGACAAATTTCAGCATGTGGCAATCACAAATTGAGTTTTTTAAAGCTTCTCATTATGTGATTTGTTATGACACACGTGGTCATGGTGCATCGGACGCGCCTCAAGGTCCATATACCATTGATCAACTTGGTCAAGATGTGGTGAATTTACTCGACCATTTAAATGTTGAAAAAGCTGCATTCTGTGGTATTTCGATGGGTGGTTTGACAGGCCAATGGTTAGCGATCAATCATCCTCAACGCTTTAGTCATGTGATTGTGTGTAATACCGCCGCTAAAATTGGCAATGAAAATGCTTGGAATGATCGTGCCGTATTGGTTCGTGAACAAGGTTTAGCACCGATTGCATCAACGGCTGCAGGTCGTTGGTTTACAGATCCCTTTATCCAAAGCAACCCAGCAGTGATTGAAAAACTTTCAAACGACTTAGGAGCTGGCAGCCCTGAAGGTTATGCAAGCTGCTGTGAAGCTTTGGCTAAGGCGGATGTGCGTGAACAACTCAAACAGATTTCGATTCCTGTATTGATTATTGCAGGTCAGCAAGACCCTGTGACCACTGTGGCAGATGGTCAGTTTATGCAAGCAGCGATTACGGGTAGTCAACTTGTTGAGATTAATGCTTCGCACATTTCTAATGTTGAACAACCACAGGCGTTTAACCGAGCTGTGGCTGAATTTATTCAGGCTTAAGTTCAGAACAACTTAAACCTGAACTCAGGAAACATCACTTGTCACGGGTGACTCATCTTGACGCTTTGCCAGATTGCTCCA
Source organism: Acinetobacter sp. ANC_7512 (assembly GCF_056779935.1). Taxonomy (NCBI): domain Bacteria; kingdom Pseudomonadati; phylum Pseudomonadota; class Gammaproteobacteria; order Moraxellales; family Moraxellaceae; genus Acinetobacter; species Acinetobacter sp. ANC_7512. The sequence goes on from NZ_JBWYIX010000005.1 coordinate 1,010, forward strand.
CCAGTCTGGCTTTTTTTTCACAGTAATTAGACCATGAACAACGACAATTAAATATCAGTCTCGTAATTCCTTAAAACGGCGATAGTTATGTCATAAGTGATTGAAACGATGTCACTCATCATTCTCAAAGATTCAGATGATTCTTCTAATTTTATCTTAAATCAATTGTTTAAGTAAATTTTTAAAGCGTTGGTTTAGAAGCTAAAATCCGCTTAATTGTGCCTATATCATAGTTTCTATTACCCAATTATGATCAACAACGATTAGTCGTTAGTATTTAAATTAAAAACCCATCACCTAGATGATGGGTTAATTGTTGATGTCTAAAGATTTAGATTAATACGCCCACTGGATGAGCAATCGAAATAGACCAGCAATCAATAATAGACTTAAAAAACCACCGAGCCATAAAACAATAAACCACCCTGCTTGATTCAGTTTCATTATCATTCTCCTCAGTGGTAACCTTCGTCACCAACACGGACCTTGTCTCTAAATACCCAATAAGATAAAGCGGTATAAAACAATATAATTGGGATTAGAATGAGTGCACCAATGAGAGCAAATAATTGACTACTTTGAGGTGCAGCAGCTTGCCAAATCGTTACACTTGGCGGAATGATATTAGGCCATAAACTAATTAAGAAGCCCGTATACGCAAGAAATACCAAAGCCAATGTATAGATGAAAGGCGCAAACTCCTGACGACGTTTACAAGCTCTGAGCGCAAGGAAAGTAAAAATCAATACCAGTATTGGTACGGGGCTGAAATACCACATTTGTGGTTGGCTAAACCAACGCTGTGCAATATCGTCATGTACAAGGGGGGTATAAATACTGACAGCGCCAAATATTAGAAATAACGCGATCATAAGCTTCGGCATCAGACGGTACATATGATCTTGTACACGCTCATCCGTTTTAAAAATTAACCATCCACAACCGAGTGTCGCGTATAACACAACAACGCCTAAACCTGTAAAGAGTGAAAATGGAGTGAGCCAATCCAGACCACCACCCGTGAACACACCATTGGTCGTCTGAATTCCTTGAATATAAGCGCCTAAAATCACACCTTGTAAAAATGAAGCTAAAATTGAACCCCAAATAAATGCTTGGTCCCAAAGTGCCTTAGTCCGATTAGCCTTAAAACGAAACTCAAAAGCGACTCCACGAAATATAAGCGCGATCACCATTAAGGTGATGGGCATATATAATGCAGACAACACAGTCGAATAGACCAGTGGAAAAGCGGCAAATAAACCAGCTCCACCAAGTACCATCCAAGTCTCATTGCCATCCCATACGGGTGCTACAGTATTCATCATGACATCACGCTCTTGGCGATCTTTCACAAATGGAAATAAAATACCAATTCCCAAATCAAAACCATCAAGAACGACATAAATCAACACACCTAGTGCGATGATCACAATCCAAATCAATGATAAATCAATCATTTCAAATTCTCCTGATCATTCACCCTGTTTGATGCTTCAAGTTGTTGTTCATTATCAATGGTACTCATCGGGCGTTTAGACGCTCGGATCACTTCGCCATCTGAATGTGGTGTTGAATAAATAAATTCTGGTCCTTTTACCATCATTTTCAACATATAAAAGATACCGATACCAAATACGATGCAGTACACCACAACAAAAATAATTAGCGTAAGTCCAACCTGTTCCGCAGAGACAGGAGATAACGCATCTTTCGTACGCATTACGCCATAGATAATCCAAGGTTGACGTCCCACCTCTGTGGTAAACCAGCCTGCCAATAATGCAATAAAACCTGAAGGCCCCATCCACAAAGCAAACTTGTGCAACCATTTAGAATCATAGAATTTGCCTGTCTTACGTAGCCATAGACCAAATACAGCCAGTAAGATCATGAGCATGCCCATACCCACCATGATTCGGAAACTCCAAAAAACGATGGTTGAATTAGGTCGATCCTCAGGTGCGAATTCTTTTAAGCCTTTAACCTCACCATCAAGGGTATGTGTCATGATCAGGCTACCCAGATTTGGAATACCAATCGCATATTTAGTTTCTTCAGCTTCCATATCTGGAATACCAAATAGATACAACGGCATACCATGATCTTTATTGGTTTCCCAATGACCTTCGATTGCAGCTAATTTAGCAGGCTGATGTTCTAAGGTATTCAATCCATGTAAATCACCCACGAAAATCTGTAGTGGAGCTAAAGCAAGGATCATCCACATTGCCATCGAGAATGACTTTTTAACTAACGCATCACGGCGTCCTTTGAGTAGATGCCATGCAGCAGTTGCGGCAACCAATAAGCCTGAAACCAAGAAAGCGGCCAGTGCCATATGCGCTAATCGATAAGGAAAGGATGGGTTAAAGACAATCGCGAACCAATCTTGAGGAACGATTATTCCATTTTCAAATGCAAAGCCTTGAGGTGTTTGCATCCAGCTGTTAGATGACAGAATCCAAAACATGGATATACATGTTCCTATTGCCACCATTAAGGTTGCAAAAAAATGCGTCTTTGGCCCAACTCGCCCCCAGCCAAACAACATGATACCGAGGAAACCAGCTTCTAAGAAAAACGCACTGAGCACTTCATACGTCAGCAATGGTCCAGTGACACTACCAGCAATACGTGAAAATTCACTCCAGTTGGTTCCAAACTGATAGCTCATCACCACGCCTGAAACGACACCCATACCAAATGAAAGTGCGAATATTTTTATCCAAAATTTAAACAGATCACGATAAACAGGATCATTCGTTTTAAGCCAACGCCATTCGAGCACAGCCAAAAAACTTGCCAATCCAATCGAAATTGCTGGAAAGATAATGTGAAATGAAACAGTGAATGCAAATTGTATACGCGCCAATTCGAGCGCTGTTAGTCCTAGATCCATGAGGTCACCTTATCATTGAATTTTGTGGTGAATGTTGTTCTTCAATGAGTTTAAAACTACAGTCAGAATTACATTGTAGATGTCATGTATCATTCCGATAACACGCGATTTTAAATTCACTTTTTTGAGGATGAGTGAATACCGTCTGTTGGCTACAGACTGTTTAAAGATTTTTTTCATAAGATTGAACTCTAAATAAATTGATTAAGATCAAAATGATCCAAGGTTTAAATCAATTAGAGTCCAAAAGGTGGCGCTCGGCCTTGAGGCAGAAGATAGAGCTTCTGTAGAGAAAAATAGACGTGCCAAAAAGAATTGCGGTAGAAGCTCAACTTAACTTGTAAGCGATCAAAAATTTCTTTTACACCAAAATCAAATGGTAAGACGAGGTCTCCATACACAGTGCAATATTGGCATTGGTGAGTAATTTGATTATGGTCGTGATGATGTTCGTTTTCACTCAAATGGTGGACGAGATCGTGATAAGTCTCATGTACATGCTGATGGCGTTCTGGAGAAAGTAAATTATGCATAATAGACATGCATACCGGAGCGACATGAAATTTCTCCGGTAAGATCGGTTGTAAATAAACCGCTAGTTGTAATAACACCGTTGCAAATGCAATGATGAGTCCACTAGATCTTAGCAAAATTTCCTCTCAACTCTTTTCGATAAAGAGTGTTTAGAAACATAGAAAAAAAATCAAGTTAATAACCGACTAGGCTGATCAACTTTCATACTTAACTATACGCCTATTGAACTTGTTTTTAAAGCCTTTTTCAATTTTATACATAACATGTATTTATAATATCTATAAAAATTAAAGTAGCTAAATTTTATGATTTGAAAAAATTTAAAGGGATTTTCAAATAAGATACTCCATTGTGTTCAGTGGGCGGAAATTTGCCACCGTTTATATTAATTTGAATGGCTGGTAAAATGAGCTTTGGCATCCCCAATGTCGCGTCACGGCTATTGCGCATTTCCACAAAATCATTCTTTTTTGAATCAATTCGAATGTGTATATTCGTTTTTTTTTGCGTTCTTATATCCGTTTGACACATATATTGGTTTCGATTTTCTGGTAAATAATCGTGACATAGATATACACGCATATGATCAGGCAGTTGATAAAGCTTCTGAACTGAATCAAATAATTCTGCTGCACTGCCCCGTGGAAAATCACAACGTGCTGTACCATAGTCTGGCATAAATATAGTATCACCCACGAAAACTGCATCACCTATCACATAACTAAGACAAGCAGGTGTATGACCAGGCGTTGGAATATTGTAGGCTTCAATTTCTCCAATTTTAAAACACTCATGATCTTTAAATAAATAATCGAATGGTTGCTGTGCGTTTATTGCCTTAATATCCAATTGATAAATTGAGCCAAATGTTTCTTGTACAATTCCAATATGATGACTCATGGCAATTTTGCCACCTAGCTTTGATTTTAAATATTGCGCAGCGGTCAAATGATCAGCATGCACATGTGTTTCTAAAATCCACTCAACCTTGTAATGCTGTTCATGTATGTATTGAATAATCTGGTTAGCATGTTCCGTCGTTGTTGTCGCAGAAGCAGCATCAAAATCTAAAACACTATCGATAATGGCACAACTTAATGTCACAGGATCAGCCACGACATAACTAAATGTATTGGTATTTTGATCAAAAAAATCTTTAATTAGCGGCTTGATTTGATCTTGAGTGGCATCTTTCATCACTAGTTTCATAACTATGCCCCCATACATTTACGGTGAATTAAAACTCCTATCAACATCGCAATCACAAAATAGAGTGATTGATAATGCCCTAAACCAATTAATGTTAATCCTGGTGCTGGACAGATGCCTGCGATGCCCCAGCCTATCCCAAACAAGCTAGCACCTATGATGAGCTTTTTATCAAGCTGATTGCTCTTTGGTAGATCAATAGTCTCATTGAATAGAGTTAAAGGTCTTTCACTTCTGGTTACGATCTGAAAGGGTATGAATGCCACGACAATGGCACCCATCATGACAAATGCCAAACTTGCATCCCACTCGCCAAATAAATCAAGAAAATTAAGAACTTTTTCAGGGTTCGACATTCCAGATAACATGAGCCCCACGGAAAAAAGTGAGCCAAACAAAAAAGCAAAAAGGTTTTTCATTTAGAATGCTCCTGTGACATGCCGAATTATATAAACCGTTATAAAGCCTGTCACCATAAAGCTCATTGTTGCCACAATAGATCTTTTGGACAATCTACTTAAACCACAAATGCCATGCCCACTTGTACAGCCAGAACCTAAACGTGTTCCAAATCCAACTAAAATACCTGCCACGATCATCATGAATGGACTTGCTTCGAGTTCAATTTCAGGCTGAACCCAAATACCATAGATAAAGGGTGTGATGATGAGACCCAGTAAAAACCACAATGCTGGTGTTTTGAAAACTGTATGCGGATTTAGTACTTGACCGATTAAACCACTAATCCCTGCTATTCGACCATTCACATATAAGTATCCAACCACAGATAAACCGAGTAGTCCTCCACCTAAAAAAGCAATCACAAATTCATGCATAACAATTTACTTATTTACAATATATTTTTTTATATTATATAATTTTAAAAAACAATCAAGATGCTTTAACATACGCATCCTTCTGTTTCAAAGGAACATCTAATGCAATCTGATGTTGAATTCAATCAAATGGATTTTTCACAAGTTGATCAAGTCAGCGATCGACTTAAAGTCCTGTCGAATCCTGATCGCTTAAAGATACTTTGTATTTTAGTAGATGGTGAATTGAACGTTCAGGAAATTGAGAATCGAACTCAAATCTTTCAACCCACGCTTTCACAACAGTTAACCGTATTACGTAAAGCTGAAATGGTGGTGACTCGTCGTGAAGGTAAACAAATTTTTTATCAAGTGAGTGATCCTAAAGTCCTCACCATTATACAAACGCTTTATAGCTTATATTGCGATCCTACTTCATAATCTTGCAATTCTTTCAGTTGTGGATATGAGACTCAAATACGATCATATTCTCCATGTAAATGACCATGTATTAAATTTTAAACTTTTATATTCAAGAGTACTAAAGACCAAAAAATTCTATTTTTCAAAAACTTCTTGCAAGTCTTTTGCCATTCCTTGCATAGACTTGAACTCTCCTTGTTGATTTTTCCATACCATAGCGGGCATGGAAAAAAATCCATATTTATCCATGAGTGACTCGTTATAGTCGATTTTTTCATGTAAAGATTTTGATATATTTTGCGTAACAACTAATCGCTCTTTACCTTTCTTTTTATTGTAGTCATTAAATACTTTAGCAGGATCACTTGAGTTAAGTATGGTGGCAATTTGCCCTCGACTTTCTTCTCGAATCACACCAACTTGTATATGTCGAAGTTGAACTTTTCCCGAGTTTACCCATGGTCGTGCAGCTTCCCAAAATTGATGTCAATATGGGCAGTTAGGATCTGAAAATACATAAACAACGCGTGCTGCTGTATTTTCACCATCTTGAATCCAAGTCGACTTTTCAATGCTCTTCCATACATCATCTAACACGGCGTCTTTGACATGTGTATTTAATGCTTCAATAGAAATATTTTCACCTTGAGCATTATATAAATCACCCATAATGTAATATTTCTGATCATTAGAAATAAAAACCGTGCCTGGATGTTGGTTCATATGCCCTGCCCAGCCTGTCATACCTGCTGGTGCCGGAATTTCTTTTACAAACTCAAAGCCCTCTACTGAAATCTGCTTTTTTAAATCCGCATAACTGACGCTACTTATTAAAAATACGCTAGACAACAATATTAATTTATTTATATCTTTCATAACCTTTAGCTCTACTCAGCTGTCATTTTAATTAAATATTCTTGCAATTTTGCAGCGCTTAACTCACCCATATGTCTATCCACCAATTTACCTTTTTCATCGTAAAACAATGTAGTTGGCAAGCCAAAACTATTACTCTGCTTGGGCATTTCCCCATTTACATCAAGTCTGACATTTTTAAAGTTGAAGCTGTGTTTTTGTAAATAGTTTTGAACCGTTGTGATATCTTCACCTTGATTGAGCATCACAAAATGAATATTGGGATGAGCCTTTTGTGCTTGAAAAAGTATTGGCATCTCTCTATGACATGGCGGGCACCAACTCGCCCACAAATTAACGACTGTAGGCTGACCCAAAAAATCTGTGAAATACCCTTCATTCTTATTTTCACTATGATCAGTTGGGAGTATCTGAAAACTTAGGTCAGGATAATAACTTTCAACCTTGTATTGAGTTTTTATCATTACGCCAATCGCTACCCATAATAAAAACACCCCAACTAAAATGATTTTCATTTTTGTTCGTAAGCTTCGATTGAGAATGATATAGCTTAGCCCACCGAAGAATAATCCACTCCATAAGCTAAATCCTTTATCTTGGATTTTGAGTATATCTAAAGGATTTTCAATATAAATCTCCCAATAGAAAATAACAAAGATGACTCTAGCGGCAACTGCTCCAATAATGATGCTTGTCCACACTGAATCTTTACTGATTTTGACTTGGGTATCTGTCCATTTATAGTGATGACCTAAAACATTGATCAGGATACTGATGAACAGTATCCCACTGAATAGAATCAATAAAACCCATGGAAACATGAGTGATCCAAGTTGAATCCCATCAAATGAAATCATTACTGAACCATCCCGACAGATTGTTCCTGCAATCGATTTAATAACTGTGTTGCAGTAAAAGTGCCAGTCAAGCGCAGATCTCGTATTTCATCATGTTGCGTATTTAAAAAAATAAATGTTGGCGGACCTAAAATTTGCCATTTTTTTAACAGTTCATCTTGGCTTGGTTCAAAATGAGTGAGATCTAATTTAATTAAAACCAACTCATTGAGTTTGGCTTGAACATCTTCACGCGGAAGTACCTCTTTTTCAATCGGTTGACATGCAACACACCAATCTGCGTAAACATCAATTACTACGGCTTTACCTTGATTTGCGTTCAAAACATTTGAAAGCTGCGCGGCAGAGTTGACTTTATGCCATGTATGTAATGTTTTGGCCTGCGTTACAAGTGAGTGCGTATACCCTTGCTGCACATAATTCACTCCTAAAAACATCATGCCAAGACTGAATAATATGATGATGCTTTTAACCACTATTTTTTCGACATAAGGTCGCATTTTCCAGAGTAAATATACAGCGAATCCAAGAAGTAAAAGACCCATCAGAATTTGATAAATACTGGTTGGAATAAGTGGCCGTGCAAAATAAGTGGCCACAAGCAACATCACGAAACCAAAACAGACCTTGAGTCGATCCATCCATACCCCAGGTTTAGGTAAAAAATGCGTCCCGAAAACTGCCGCAATAAAAAGCGGCAAACCAATCCCAATGCCCAAAACAAAAAGATAAGTCGCCCCTAATAAAGGTTGGTTCATCTGTGAGACAAATATCAATGCTCCAGCCAGCGGAGCACTCATGCAAGGTCCAACTATCAGTGCAGAAATCATCCCCATGAGTCCTGCACCGATCAATGTGCCTCCTTTTTGTTTTTGTTGCCAAAGATCTAAGCGTTGTAATATTCCTTGAGGTAAAGAGATTTGAAATGCACCGAAAAGATTAAGGGCAAAAGTAATAAATAGGAGACTAAAAATACTAATGAAGATCGGACTTTGAAACCAACGCTGAAAATTATAGCCCAGTTGAGAAACAGCGAATCCCATTAACGCATAAACGATAGCCATCCCTGTGACAAAAATAAAAGCTATTATCGCGGCACGATAACCTCTGTGATTTTGCACAAGAATGCCTGATAAAATCGGAATTAAGGGCAATGAACAAGGCAAGAATGCCAACAATATTCCAAGTCCTAAAAACACCAATAAATTAAGCCATACACTTTGTTGAGAGAGCAAATTTAAAAAAAATTGATCGTTGTTCCATACACCCGAAAAACTGGCTGGCCTATTCAGATTTTCTTTAGATAAATTTGCATCTAGCGTGGATTGATCCTCACTGATTAAATTATTTTCCCCAAATTCGGTTTTATCTCGCTCAAGCGCAGTAGCGTTAAAATTTTTACGATCTGCGACTGTATTGTTATCCTTTGAAATGAGTTGTGTTTCTGTTTTTGGTGAAGCATTTTCTTGTGCATCTCGAGTATTTACAACTCCATTAGATGCTGCTGAAATTTCTTTGAGATTTAAAACTTTCTTAGCTTGTGTAGTTTGCTGCGCTGGGAATAAACCTGTGCTGTCAGTTGTTATCGTTGTTCTTTGAATCGGATAACATAAACCACTTTCAGCACATCCTTGCCATTGAATCTTAAATTCTTGATTTGGTTTGACTGGAATATTGCTGATTACATCCTGATAATGCACTTGGGTCATACCAAAGTTTGGATCATCTTTCTCTTTTGGGAGTGGTAGAGATAACTTTACAGGACCTTGAATGTCTGAAACTTTGATTTGATCATGATAGAGATAGTAACCATCTGCGATCTTCCATTTTAGTTCAGCTTGATGATGACTGACTGATACTGCCTCAAATTGAAATGCTTGATCTGGTGGTAAAAAATCTGCAAATGCAAAACTACTCACCAAAGAACCAAGCAATAAACTACCCTTAAACCACTTATTCATATTGACTGTATCAGTTCCTGTCTAGTCGTTCAAAGTTCAAAGAATGAATTAAGAAAGCGTGATAAAACAAATGCCGCTTCAACGCCAATCGTCACTCGAGATCGCTCATACATTTGTACTCGCCCTAACATGAACTTTATATCGCAAAAAATCTCATTATTCCGTTGGAATTCTTTAAATATTTCTGTTGATCACCTTGGCACAGCGTTTGTGATTGAGACTTGACTCGAACCACCAAAGAAACCCTCATTTGATTCACCGAGTACTCAACATCAAGATTAATCATTCTTTCAAAATACGATGCGATTGAATGACGAGTACTGAAAACTCAAGTTCAGGTTAAACATCTTCGAAATTGAAAAAATTGACTGAAGACAAAATAAGTTTAGATGAATTTATTTTAAAGTGTTCTGTTGTATCGATTGGCTAGGATAAGCAGCATGCGCATATTAATGATGCTCAGACCTTGTCAAAAATCAAACAGGCCTTATAACACTGTGATCAAAAAAATTCGTGGTTAAAAAATCATATAATTAGCCCACCCAAATTTAATTAAAATACCCAACGATAATATGTGTGAATTAAATCACAAAATACACCAAATCAACATGTAAGAAAAACTTCACAATATAAGAATTAATTTTTAATAACTTTGAATGAAATTCCAAAATATTTCGTTATGAGTTATTTATCAATATTCAACTAAAATAGTGAGAATTTATTCTCATATTAAATTAAATTCAAAAACAGAATCACACTTAAATATTTAAAGAAAACAATAATAAAACATAAAATACTGATTTATATATACTATTAATTTTAATAAATATTAATCCAATCACAAATAATATAATAAAAGTATAATAAAATACAAAATATATATAAAATAAAATAATTTATCTAAATAACAAAATAACAAATAAAAAAAATATTATTGTGACTAAAATCTCATTATAACCACCATGATATTAATTCGTTCAAATTAATAATTAAAATAATGTTTGTTTAATTAATCTAAATATTGAACAATAATTAAACACGAAATCTAGCTATTAAAAATCAAGCTAGATCTCAAATAATATCCCATCATTAAGGTGTAATTATGAAATCCTTCGCGTTTGGTATTATAAGTTCAATTGCATTAATCTCGACTGGCTGTGTTTCAACCACATCATTAGGCACTGTAGCTTCCGAACGTAAACAACTCATGATTATTCCGGAATCAGCTTGGAATAAAATTTCAAACCATAGCTATAATAAATTTGAAAAGAAAGCGAAGACTAAGTCTTTATATCTTGAAGATCCACGTTTAAATCAAATTTTGGCACGTTTAATTCCACATGCTAATCAATATTTACGTGAAGGTCGTCAACCAATTCAATGGCGAATTAACGGTGTGCTCAGTAGCAAACCTAATGCCCAATCCTTTCAAAGTGGGCAAATTGTAGTTAATTCGGCTGTATATATGTTTGAAAACTTATCTGATGACGAGTTAGCCACCCTAATTGCGCATGAAATGGCACACATTATCCGTAATCATAGTCGTGAAAAGGCTTCTCGTTTCGCAGCAATGAATTTGGGTCTAATGGGTGCAACCATGGGAACTGGGGCTGCCATCGGGCTTGCAAGTGGTTTATCTGGTAATCAAACCAATATGTCTCATCGCCGTCATCTAGAAGAAGAAGCTGATTTGATTGGTTTAGATTTGATGGTGAGAGCGGGCTACAATCACAATGCAGCACTCTCATTTTGGGATAAATTCGAAGCTAATCTCAACAAACGTAAAATGAATAAAGATCAATCAACTTTGTTTGCAAGTCATCCGAGCAATGACCAACGTAAAGCATTCTTAACTGAACAAGTCATGCAGATCGAGATGTATCAAAAGGATGTCAACCTTACTGCATTACGATAATTTAGTATAAATAATAAAGCCCAACGCTATGTTGGGCTTTCTCATTTATGGATCAACAAATAAATCGACCATCAATTCCTCATCTGATGGCTCAACTCGATATTTTTCGAAATCAGTTTCACCTTTCTCTCTTAATATCTCTTCATCGATCATCATACGACCCGTGATCGAACGTTTCTCACTCGTCAAGATTGCATACGCTGCATCAGCCATGATTGCCGGTGTCCGAGCCTTGCTAAATAACTCACGTCCACCGAGAGAAAATTCTATCGCTGCAGTTGCAATAATGGTTCTAGGCCACAAGGCATTAACACTTATCCCATAACGTTCGAATTCTTGATTCATTCCCATGGTCAACATACTCATGCCATATTTACTGATGGTGTAAGGAGAATGAACCGCAAACCACGATTCTTTTAAATTTAAAGGTGGAGAGAGACTAAGAATGTGTGGATTTTGACTTTGTTTTAAATAAGGCAAGGCAGCTTGACTACAGACCATAACGGCGCGAGTATTAACTTGATACATGAGATCAAAACGATTTGGATCAAGCGTTTCAACCCCACTCAAATTAATCGCACCAGCATTATTAATGAGGACATCTATCCCACCAAAATGTTCAGCAGCCTGTTTCATTGCGGCTGCGACAGCATCTTGATCTCGTACATCAAGTTGGATCGCTAATGCTCTCCCACCAGCTGCTTCTATTTCTTTTGCAACAGAATGAATCGTACCACTGAGTTTCGAATGTTCAGTGCTCGTTTTTGCAGCAACCACAATATTTGCACCATCTTTTGCAGCTTTAAGTGCAATCTCACGACCGATACCTCTGCTTGCACCTGTAATGAACAGTGTTTTTCCTTGTAGTGACATAATCCCTCTGTGTTATTTTGTTTTTGAGTTTTCAATGTACAAAAAAAAAGCACTTATGCAAAATTTCTTTATGAACCTCTAAGTCGTAGAAGCATACATTTTGCAATTACAAAATTAGAATTATTTTGATAGCATGCTAAAAAACATAAATAACATTCTGTTTTTATTAATTTTTCAAAAACCAACTATAGTTGCATTTTGTGCCAAAAAATCAACTTTGATTTTCAATCTTATTTTGTGTGAATTTAAAAAAGTGAAAATCGCGCTCATACGACTATTATTATTCTGAGATAAAAAAAAGCCCAAGGAGGAGTACAATCTTTGGGCTTAGTAAACTGAATATTTACATTAAAATAATATACCTAATTGATATAAAATAGAAAGTACTAATTTATTTTTTTTATATTATTTTAAAAATATTTTTATAATCAACAATATAATTAGATTAACAAGTATAATTTTCTAGGATTTAATCTTGTCTATCTCGTATCAACTGCGTTGATGCAATATTTTCGTAAATCGTTTGCTGCAATTGATCTCTGAATTCAATCAAATCCTGTTCTGTTTTGATATTTGAGATTGATTGTCGTGGTAAAAATTTGAAATAGAATGGGACTCTTTTAGGAATAATATTTTTGGGTATTGAAGGCAAGACATCACCTTGACGGAGTAATTTTCCAATTTTAGGAACAGCTAAAAGCTTTTTAAACCACTTTTTTTCAAGCAAATAATTGGCATCAAGTGCCAAATCGAATACTTCATCACCACCTACAGCTACAAAAGGTGCAATGTCGTAGTCAAATTCTTGAGCTAACTTTAAGAATCCGTAGCGCTCTTTCCATATGAGTTGATATTCTTCCCCTTTGCGCTTTACTACCTCACGCCCACCACCTGGAAACACTAGGATAGAGTATCCTTGTTGCATTGCATCTCTGGCGTATTCTCTTAGACCCTCAATTGCACCCATTTTATGAACCATATCTTTCCAATACGGTATTTTGAAATGAATGTGATCACCTAAACTCACAATTTTAATTTTGTGCTCTGTATATAGATAATCAATCAATATTGGCGTATCAAATACCCCATAAATTGTATGATTACCCACATACATGGCAGGTCGATCAGCATTGAGATGTTCAACACCAAGAAAGGTCGGTTTAAAATAAAAACGTTGCAACAAACTACCATACCGGATCATTTTAGAATGGTGTTGGATTTGCAATGCTTTATTTTCCATTGAACATCTCTTTATCTAATTAAGCTACTCGCTTCTGAACCAGTATCGAACCAACAGAATAACCCGCACCAAATGAACATAATACACCGTATTCACCATCATTCACTTGATCAGCAGTTCGATGTAACGCAATGATGACACCAGCTGAAGAAGTGTTTGCAAACTCGTCTAAAATGATTGGAACTAAGTCCGGATCTGCTTCAGCAGCAGCTTTACCCACAACCAGCTTTAAAATTAACTCGTTCATGCTGGCATTGGCTTGATGTAACCAGAAACGTTTAACATTCGTCGGTTCTATTTGGTTTTTCTCAAGTTGCTTTGTAATCATTTTCGCAACCAATGGACATACTTCTTTAAACACTTTACGACCATCTTGACGGAAACGTTTATCATCCGCGTTGGTTGTTTCACTTGGATTCAAGAAACCAAAATTATTACGAATGTTATTAGAGAATTGCGTAAACAATTGCGTATCTAAAATTTCGAATCCAGTTTTAGAATCTGTATCTTCAATAATTGAAGCTGTCGCTACATCACCAAAAATGAAATGACAATCACGTGAACGATAATCTGTATGACCTGATGTGATTTCCACATTGACCAAGAGCACACGACGAGCACCAGACTTGATCGCATCATAAGCTTGTTTTAAGCCAAATGTTGCAGCAGAACAAGCAACATTCATATCATAAGCATAACCTTGAATGCCTAATGCAGTTTGAATTTCAATAGAAACCGCAGGATATGCACGTTGCATATTTGAACAAGCCAATATTACAACATCAATGTCTTCAGCAGTTACACCGGCATTTTCCATTGCTTGTTTTGAAGCGATCACACCCCACTCAGCTTGAAGTGAAATTTCATCATCTGATCGTTCTGCTAAGTTTGGACGTAAACGATTAGGATCTAATACGCCTTCCTTCTCTACAACATAACGTGCTTTAACACCTGAAGCCTTCTCAATAAATTCTGCACTTGAACCACGGCGTGCTTCGATTTCGCCCGCAGCAATTTTTTCAGCATTCTCTTGATTAAACTTTTCTACATAAGCATTTAAACTTTCAACCAATTCTTCATTGGTGATGACATGTTCAGGATGGAATAAGCCAGTGCCTGTAATACGAATGCCCATGCAAAACTCCTTTTTTGAGTAACTCAATATTTCAAATTAGAGCTATATTAACTGATTCCGAGACGTTCCCATACTTTTTGAATACGGTTTGGCGAAATTGGCATCTTGGTTTTCATCGGTTGAGAGAATAATGAGATTCTCAGTTCTTCAACCATAAAATATAACTCTTTCAATTTCTGATCATTTTTATATTTAAATAATTTATCCATCCAAGGATCGACTTGAGCAATCGCATCATCATCTCGTTTGAGATTATGAGGCAAACGATCAATCCTGATCAATAAAGCTTTAAGATAGCGTGGAAATTCAATCCACACGTCTACAGATTTACTATAAGCAAAATCCGCTAAACTCATTAGATCAAGTTGATCTTCAATATCATCGATATTTTTACCAAATACATTGGCATCAATCATCATCAACTCGCGTCGAATTTGTTGCCATTGTACATAAATGTCATTAAAGGCAGCCAAAACCTTTTGACCATGCGTCAGGAAAGACTGCTTGACAGCCTGCAGAATTGTTTGGAAATCTTGCGCATCTACAGGCTCTTTCTCTAAAGCCATTTGCAATGTTGCGTAAACTAACATTTGTTCTAACTGAGCTTTATCACCCAAAGGGGAATAGGCTAATGCGAGTGGTTTAGAAATTTGTTTTTTAAGCTGTCGAATCAAATCACCTAGCTGCATATGAATCAGGCGAATAATACCAGCACGATGATGGCGTATCGCTTCATGCTGATCATTAAACGTTTGAATGACAACACCTGACTCATCCTTTTGCTCAAGCTTAGAAAATTCCTTGCTTGGTACAAGTGCTTGATATTGTTTGACGACGACACCTGTGACTTTTTGCGATGCTTCAAACACAAAATGCTCAGGGAAAGTTTGATACTCACCTTTTAACTGCTTGACTGGACTATGCGTTTCAGTACGACAGCGTGCTTTTAATTCTGATAAATCGCGACCTTGCTCAATCACTCGCCCTTTTTCATCGATGACTTTTATGAGCGGTAAAAGATATTGTTCAATTCGATCTACATTAAAATCTTTTTCAGTGATCTGTTCGCCTCTCAATTGAAAAGCTAAAAAACTAAAAATATGCTTTTGTAAATCTTGCGCATCTATTTTGGACATCAGTTTACGCGCAGTATCTGGTATAGGTACCAAGCCACGACGCTTATCTTTTGGAAGAGCTTTTAATAGTGCTTCAATCAAATCAAGACGCCAACCTGGAATGCCCCATGACCATAAGTTTTCATCTACTTGTGGCAGGGCCTGTAGTGGAATCTTGACCGTCGCACCATCTTCATCATGGCTTGGGTCAAATCGATAACTTGCCGCTAAACGAAGGTCCCCATTACGTAAGTAATCAGGAAACTGTTGGGTAGTTGGACGATCGTTAAGCCATAAAGCATCGTCATCGATGAACAAATAACGTGGATTTTGAGGCTCAACTGTTGCACGCCAATCTTCAAAACTACGCCGACTCGCGACATCTTCAGGCACTTTTGCTGCATAAAACTGATAAATCGTCTCTTCGTCTACCACCAAATCACGACGACGCAATTTGTCTTCAACTCGCTCCACTTCTTCTAGTTTAAGCAAGTTATGTTTTAAAAATGGTGGTGTAATCCCCAGATGACCCGTCGTTAAAGCATCGCGAAGGAAAATTTCATGCGCCGCAGTTTGATCGACCTTTTCATAATTGATTTGACGCTTAGGTTCAATAATCAAACCAAACAGTGAAATTTGATCATATGCGTTAACTACACCTGCTTTTTTCGACCAATGCGGTTCAAAGTAATGATGTTTCACTAAATCACGTGCAGCTAGCAAAATCCACTCAGGCTCAATTTTTGCCAGTGTTCGTAAATACACCTGAGAGGTTTCTACCATCTCAAATGCCATGACCCATGGTGTATTGGTTTTGTGTAAGGTTGATGCAGGAAATATACGTGCCTTTTGTTGACGCACTGCCATGAATACATTGCGTTCATCTGTTTTATTTGCAATGAATGACAATAGTCCCGTGAGTAAAGCTCTGTGAAGATTTTCGTAACTGGTTTTCTTTTCATTAAAAGAAAGCTTTAAGCCTTGAGCAAGATCAACCAGTTGCTCATGTGTTTTTTTCCATTCTCTCAAGCGTAGCCAACTCAAGAAATGATTACGTGCAAATGTTCGACGCTTATTTTCACTCATCTCCCGATTTGCAATCAACGCATCCCATAATTTGAGATAGAACAGAAAGTCAGAGTCGGCTTCACGAAATAAGGCGTGCTTCTGATCCGCTTGCATTTGTTTATCAGCAGGACGCTCTCTTGGATCCTGAACAGCTAACGCAGCCACGATAATCAATACTTCATTGAGTGCCCCAAAATGAGCACCCCCCAAAATCATACGTGCGAGTCTTGGATCAATTGGCATTTTTGCCATTTGTTGACCAATTTTGGTGAGAGAATCGCCTTTGCCTTGAAGTCCACCTTTATCTAAATATGAGGCTGTTTTAGCCGCAAGAGAAGGATTACTCTTTTCCGTCATCGCCCCGAGTTCAATCAGCAGTTTACGACCATCATTGACGAGACGGTGATCAGGCGGTTCAATAAAGTCAAAATCTTCGAGTGTTCCAAGACCTAAACTCTGCATCTGCAAAATAACAGATGCCAAATTAGTACGTTTGATTTCAGGTTCAGTAAATTCGGGACGACTTAAGAAGTCTTCTTCTGAATACAATCGAATACACACACCCGGTGCAATACGACCACAACGACCTTTACGCTGATTGGCTGCTGCTTGAGAAATCGCTTCAATCGGTAAACGCTGAACACGCGAACGGTAGTTATAACGAGAGATACGTGCAAAACCACTATCAATGACGTAACGTATGTTTGGAACGGTCAATGCAGTTTCCGCAACGTTGGTGGCAATAATGATACGCCGTCCACCACCTGCAGGATTAAAAATCTTTTGTTGTTCAGACAACGCTAGTCTCGCATACAAAGGTAGAACTTCTGTATGACGAGGTCCATGTTTGATTAAAGTTTCCTGTAGCTCACGAATCTCTTGTTCCGTACTGGCAAAAATCAAAATATCTGCGTGTTCAGGATGACCTTTTTCCTGTGCATCTTTGAAACATTCTTCAACAGCTGATACTACTGCGCGCGGTAGGTTTTCTTCAAAGTCATCAAACTCATCATCATCACTCCCTACAATACTCATTTCAGAGATCGGACGATAACGCACTTCTACAGGAAAACTACGACCTTCAACCTCAAAGATCGGTGCGTTATTGAAGTAACTTGAAAAACGATTAACGTCTAAAGTTGCAGATGTGATGATGACTTTAAGATCTTTACGACGTGGCAAGAGCTGTTTTAAATAGCCCATGATGAAGTCAATATTGAGCGAGCGCTCATGTGCTTCATCAATAATAATGGTGTCATATTTGGTTAAGAAACGATCATGAGCCAATTCAGCCAGCAAAATACCATCTGTCATTAAACGAACGATAGAGTCCTGTGAACCCTGTTCGTTAAACCTTACTTTAAATGAAATAGACTCACCGAGTTTTTCACCCACCTCTTCTGCAATACGTTGCGATACACTGCGCGCAGCTAATCGTCGTGGCTGGGTATGACCAATTAACCCTGTTAAACCACGCCCCGCAAGCATGGCTATCTGAGGAAGCTGAGTTGTTTTACCTGAACCTGTTTCACCCGCAACGATAATGACCTGATGTTTTTGAATGGCCTCAATCAATTTGTCTGCATATTGGGTAACAGGTAAATCTTGATTAAGTTTGATATTAGGAATGCGTTGAATACGTTGTTGTACTTTTAAATTTGATTTTTCAAAAAGTTCTTGATATTGCTTTTCATTGGCATCTTTTCCTTTGCGTAGTCGATTTAAACGATGAAGATCTCGTGCCATCACCATTTGTTCTACATTTAACCCTATCGTTGCCAAGTTTTAGCCCTATATCAATTACGAAACGCTTTATTCTACTCATTTTCAAAAATTATCCCAAATCTGAATCGGACTATTTTTTTAGATTAAATGAGAATATAAAGCTTAAAATGATCTTATGTTGAAATAGAAACATGTCAGCCGTGTTATGTGACAATTCATACAATTTTTGAAATTTTCATGTAGCTTTTTATATTTTTGAAAAACTAAATCCAAAATAATGATGATTTTTTTAATATTTACCCTTGAATTTTCACTTCAGTGTCTTCATGTTGGTAGGAATGTGAAATTTTCTCATCCTGTCACGAATACATCATTTTGATGTGTTACAAGGAAGACAGATGACAAACTTAAATGGCAATCAATTTACATAATTCGGTTTTTCCGATTTTTGTAATGTAAAAATACCATTTCAGCACAGAACGAAAGTTCGATACTCTAATTGAAAATTAAAGACTAACCTCAATCATGGAGACAATGATGAGCTTAATTAATACTGAAGTTAAACCATTCGCAGCTACAGCTTACCACAACGGTCAATTCGTAGACGTGACTGAAGCTGATCTTAAAGGCAAATGGTCTGTAGTATTTTTCTACCCTGCTGACTTCACTTTCGTTTGCCCAACTGAACTTGGTGACCTTGCTGACAACTACGCTGAATTCCAAAAATTAGGCGTGGAAATCTACGGTGTTTCTACTGACACTCACTTCACTCACAAAGCTTGGCACGACACTTCTGACGTAATTGGTAAAATCCAATACCCATTAATCGGCGATCCAACTTGGACTCTTTCTAAAAACTTCGAAGTTCTAATCGAATCTGCTGGTCTTGCTGACCGTGGTACTTTCGTAATCGACCCAGAAGGTAAAATCCAAATCGTTGAAATCAACGCTGGTGGTATCGGTCGTGATGCTCAAGAACTTCTTCGTAAAGTTAAAGCAGCTCAATACGTTCACGCTCACCCAGGCGAAGTTTGCCCTGCTAAATGGAAAGAAGGCGATGCAACTCTTGCTCCTTCAATCGATCTAGTTGGTAAAATCTAATTCATTAGATAGCACTAAAAAAACCACGCTTTGCGTGGTTTTTTTAGTGTTCAATCCATCAAATTCTCAATCACCATCAATTCCGCGTAATCATCAATAATCCACACCCAATATTCAGCGTCATCGTGCAAAAATCAGGATCAGCCTTAACATCCTTTAAAAAACTTTGTATTTCAGCAGCATGGGAAATCACTTTATCTACAAGTATTACGCCATGTTCAGGATGTAGTACCTTTTTTAAATATTGCCAATAATCAGGATATGCATGTCGATTCGCATCTAAGATAATTAAGTCATACACATCGCCTTCATTAATGAATAAATCAATTGCATCACTGCTGATAAAATCAATAAGGTGATCTAAACTAAACTGTTTGGCGTACTGAGTCGCAAGTGCTGTTCTTTTTGAGTTTATATCAACCGTCGTCACTCGACCCTGATGATCCGAAATCGACTCCGCCATCCATAATGTTAAATATCCTGTCGAAGTTCCTATTTCAAGAATTCGTTTAGAGGTCTGGATCTTAATAAGCATCGAAATATAATGGGCAGATTCTGGTTTTATATTTCGATATCTCAGATCGCGATCAGTTTGATATGCATCATGTTGAATTAACTGCTGATATAAACTTTGCATTTGACTTAGAAATTCAGCATTCATGACATATTCTCATTGAATCGATTTCTATAAACTAATCAAAGATAAAGTCTTTACTATGACAATCATCATAATTTTTGAATCAATTTAAAACGTTCAATTTCACGATCATCATCCTCTAGATAAATGCTTTCTGTAAACATCGCTAATGGCCTTACCCATATTGAATAATCTCCATAAAGGCATTGATAGACCACAAGCTTTTCTTGAGTTTCACTATGCGTCGCTACATGAAGGACTTGATAAAGTTGTCCTTTATAGTGTTTATAAATGCCTCTCTCTAAGGTCATAATTGGTCCTCGCTCATATCTATTAAAATAATTTTAATGTAAATATCTGAATTCAAATTGCTTTTATACTTGAAAATTCAAGTTTTAACTCAATACTTTCATACATCTACACCAAAGACTTTGATTAAATTTATTTTTCCGATTAAATTTATAAAAACAAACTGTTTTATCTATTCAATCAATTGTCTTAGTATACCTGTATCGAATGAATTATTACTCCTTTGGAGACGTTAGCAATGTTAGATCAAAATACTTCAGCTCAATTAAAAACGCTTTTAGAACGCCTTGAGGGTCCAATCGAATTGGTTGCGACTTTAAATGATTCAGACAAATCTGCAAAAATCAAAGAACTTGTGGAAGAAGTGGCTGCACTTTCTCCATTCGTCACAGCTCGTTTTGATGGTCAAAATAAACGTGCGCCGAGCTTTGGTATTGCAAAAGCAGGTGAAGAACCGCGTGTCTTCTTCGCAGGCTTACCAATGGGTCATGAGTTCACTTCTTTGATTTTGGCATTGCTACAAACTTCTGGTTATGCACCAAAAGTATCTGATGAAGTATTGGCATCCATCAAAGCTTTAGAAATCAAATCTGACTTTGACGTATTCGTATCTTTAAGCTGTCATAACTGCCCAGATGTGGTTCAAGCACTTAATTTGATCGCAATCTACAACCCTGGCACAACAGCAACCATGATTGATGGTGCATTCTTCCAAGACGAAGTAGAAGAACGCAAAATCATGGCTGTACCAATGGTGTTCCAAGACAACGAACATATCGGTCAAGGTCGTATGACATTGGAAGAGATTGTTGCGAAGCTTGATACTAATTCTGCTGCGAAAGATGCTGAAAAGCTCAATGCCAAAGACGCATTTGACGTGCTTGTGATCGGTGGTGGTCCTGCAGGTAACACATCTGCAATCTATGCGGCTCGTAAAGGTATCCGTACGGGGATCGTTGCTGAGCGCATGGGTGGTCAGGTCATGGACACCATGGATATTGAAAACTTTACATCAGTGCAAAAGACCCAAGGTCCTAAGTTTGCAGCTGAAATGGAAGCACACGTTCGTGAATACGGTGTCGACATCATGAACTTACAACGTGTGTCTGACATCAAAGGTGCAGATGAAACTGCCAACGGTTTAGTTGAAGTGACTTTAGAGAATGGTGCAAAACTTGAATCGAAAACGGTCATCCTGTCTACAGGTGCTCGTTGGAGAGAAATGAATGTACCCGGTGAACAAGAATACAAAACACGTGGTGTTGCGTACTGCCCACACTGTGATGGCCCATTGTTCAAAGGTAAACGTGTGGCTGTGATCGGTGGTGGTAACTCTGGTGTTGAAGCGGCAATTGACTTGGCTGGTATTGTTGAGCATGTCACTTTAGTTGAGTTTGATACCAAACTACGTGCTGACCAAGTACTTCAAGATAAATTGAACAGCTTGCCAAATACGACTGTCATCAAAAATGCGTTGTCTACAGAAGTTGTGGGTGATGGCAAACAAGTCACTGCACTGAAATACAAAGACCGTGCGACGGATGAAGAGCACATTGTTGAACTTGCGGGCATCTTCGTACAAATTGGTTTGTTGCCAAATACGGATTTCTTAAAAGAAACTCAAGTTGAGTTAACCAACCGTGGTGAGATTGTGATTAATGATCGCAACGAAACCAATGTAAAAGGTGTATTTGCTGCGGGTGACTGTACAACAGTACCTTATAAACAAATCATCATTGCCACTGGTGAAGGCGCGAAAGCATCACTGTCAGCGTTTGATTACATCATTCGTTCTGGACAGTAATTTCAGCCTTAATATACCGCATTAAAGTGTAGCCCTGAGAAAACTCTTTCTCAGGGCGTTTTTATAAGCCAATATTATCTTTACAATTTTTGAATAAAACTTTATTTAAAATCTGCTTATATTGTTCTCATCCATGCTACTTGGATACTCATTGAATTAAAAAAGGAAGATAAAATGAATAAGATTCTTGTTGCTTTAGGTCTTGCTGCTACAGTTGCTTTGGTTGGGTGTAATAAGGATAAAGCTCCTGAAACTGGCGCGACAACTGGTGAACATTTAGAAAATGCCGCTGAACAAGCAGGTGCAGATATTCAGAATGCGACTGAAGATGCAGCTCAATCAACTGCAACTGCAGTCGACAATGCTGCTGATGCGACAGCGCAAGCTGCAGATAATGCTGCTGCACATGCTGAAAATGCTGCGCACAACGCTTCAGAAGCGGCTAAAGAAGCAACTGCTAATGCAGCAGCAGCTGTAGAAGAAGGTGCAGCGAATGTAAAAGAAAAAGCTCAACAATAATTTGAGTTCTACCAATTAAAGCCTCTTTAGAGGCTTTAATTTTTTCTCTAACAGAGCAATTTTACAGCCCCAAGATACGAATCAAGCCTATACTGTATGAATAACAACTCTTTTTTGAATAACATTTTCAGATAATAAGACAAAATCCTATGAGCTATTCACATCATACAGAACCACATTATATACATCGCACAGGTTGGTTAAGAGCTGCTGTTCTTGGTGCCAACGACGGTATAATTTCAGTCACTAGTTTAATCATGGGGATGGCAGCAAGTGGCGCGAATCAACATACCCTTTTAATCACTTGTATTGCTGGTTTGATTGCAGGCGCAACGTCCATGGCAGCTGGTGAATATATTTCGGTAAAATCTCAGTCTGATATTGAAGAAGCTGATCTAAAGTTTGAAGCAAGTGAGTTAGCACGCAATCCACAAATCGAACTGAAAGAATTAACGCATATTTATGTACAAAGAGGATTATCACCCGAACTTGCTCATCAAGTTGCTATACAACTGAGCGAGCATGATGCGTTAGCTGCACATGCACGTGATGAAATTGGTATCCATGAAAATACAACAGCTCAACCTTTTCAAGCCGCTTGGTCTTCTGCCATCGCCTTTTCAATAGGTGCAGCTTGCCCTATGATCGCTATACTGATCAGTCCTCCTGCATATTTAGAATACAGTGTTGCCTTTTTTTGCATTTTAGCGTTATTTATTCTAGGGGCTTTATCTGGATATTTTGCTGGAACGTCTAAAGTAAAATCTGCATTGCGAATTACGCTTTGGGGAATCGCAGCGATGGCATTTTCAAGTTGGATTGGCTCACTGTTTAATGTACATGTCGGCTAACATATAAGAATTACAAATATATAAAATCAATATTACTCAGCAGCATTTAATGCATAAATGCAGTGTAGGACTATCAACCCACAATCAATCAATTAAAATACTGATGTGTTTTATCAGCTTTTCTTATCTTCATGTCCATTATTGCAGCTCAATCTGACCGATCACACTCATCGGTCTGGATCGCTATTGTTTTATTGATTGTAGGCACCCTTGGTGCTTATCAAATTGTGGGAATTAATCAAGCCCTGTTATTCCTTATTGGTGGTGCGCTTGGTATGACGCTCTACCATGCATCATTTGGTTTTACATCGAGCTGGCGCGTTTTTATTAAAGAACGCAAAGGTCGTGGTTTACGTGCACAAATGATTATGCTCGCACTGGCAGTGCTGCTCTTCTTCCCAGCTTTAGGTGCAGGTGAATTATTTGGTCAACCCGTTAAAGGCAACGTCAATCCCGTATCGATGTCCGTGATGATTGGTGCATTTATTTTCGGAATTGGCATGCAACTGGGTGGTGGTTGCGCATCTGGGACGCTCTATACAGTCGGTGGTGGAAGCTCACGTATGCTGATCACTCTATTCTTTTTCTGTTTAGGCTCACTGATCGCTACTTCACATATTGAATGGTGGTTTGCACTGCCACACTTAGCCCCTATTTCAGTAGTACAAAGCTTTGGTGTTATTCCAGCGCTAATACTCAATTTCGTGCTATTTGGTTTGATCGCATTAGCAACAGTCTACTTCGAGAAAAAACGCCACGGTCAGCTTGAACAAGAACCTGTTGCAGCACATCAAGGCTGGAAACGTTTCTTAAAGGGACCATGGCCTTTAATTTGGGGTGGTATTATTCTCACCCTGCTTAATTTCGCCACGCTTGCATTGGCTGGTCGCCCATGGGGTGTCACATCTGCACTCGCAGTATGGGCAGCGAAAGGTGCAACATTAGTCGGAATTGATGTAACGGCTTGGGACTATTGGCAACAACCTGGAAATGCTAAAGCTTTAGCAAATTCGTTGTGGTTTGATATCACCTCTATGATGAATTTTGGCATCATGCTCGGCGCTTTACTTGCAGCAGGTCTCGCTGGAAAATTTGCACCGAGTCTCAATATCCCTAAACGCTCAATTCTAGCAGCAGTCATTGGGGGGATCATGTTGGGTTATGGCGCTCGATTAGCATACGGTTGTAACATCGGTGCTTATTTCAGCGGCATTGCATCAGGCAGTCTACATGGGTGGTTATGGCTGATTTTCGCTTTTATTGGTAATGGTATAGGTGTGAAACTTCGTCCACTATTTTTCCCGAATGAAAAGCCTCAGCCTGAAAAACTTACAGGTTGCTAATCAGCAAATATCGATATTTGAGAACGCCTAATTTCAATTGGGCGTTTTTATCTTTCTATAGTGCAATTACAACCACTTAATAGAATAAGAAAAAGAAAGGAGTATTAAATTTTTAGCCGATTGAAATCAGCTAAGTCACCAAAGTTTGTTCTTATAATAAGTCTTAATGTTCTTACTTTGAGTTTGTTAAATGCTGCATCATCTATATAAAACCCATCCGAAGATGGGCTTAAGATTTAGATATTAAAAGTGAAGTCAAGCCTCTACTTTCTTTTTCAAAGTTGCATCTAATTGTTCTTTATCTAATGCATTATCCCAACGTGCTACAACGATTGCTGCACAAGCATTGCCAACAAGATTAGTTAATGCGCGGCATTCAGACATAAAACGATCGATACCTAAAATAAGTGCCATCCCTGCAACAGGTAATGCTGGAACAACGGATAATGTAGCTGCCAAAGTAATAAAGCCCGCACCCGTTACACCTGCAGCCCCTTTTGAACTAATCATCGCAACCAACAAAATTGTGATCTGTTCCCAAATGGTCAAATCGATATTACAGGCTTGAGCAATAAAAAGAGCAGCCATCGTCATATAGATATTTGTACCATCTAAATTAAATGAATATCCAGTTGGAATGACCAAACCAACGACCGACTTTTCACAACCCGCTTTTTCCATTTTATTCATCAGCGTTGGCAGTGCAGCTTCAGAAGAGCTCGTGCCTAATACTAACCATAATTCATCTTTGATATAGCGGATGAGATCAATGATAGAAAATCCATTGTATCGTGCAACTGCTCCCAGAATAAGCAGAACAAATAAAAGTGAAGTAATATAGAACGTTACGATTAATAATAGTAAATTTCCAATACTCGAAATACCGAAAGCACCAATCGTATACGCCATCGCACCAAATGCACCAATTGGAGCTAGTTTCATCAACATACCGACAAGGTAAAATACCGGAGCGGTCAGTGTCGTTAAGAAGTCTGTAACTGGTTTCCCTTTTTCACCCACCGCTGCAAGCGCTAAACCAAATAGAACAGCAACAAATAAAACCTGAAGAATATCACCACCCGCCAAAGGACTGATTAAAGTCTTTGGTATGATATTCATGAAGAAGTCAACAATAGAGGCATCCTGAGCTTTTTCAACATAAGTTGAAACTTTGTCACCTTCTAAAGCAGCAGGATCGATATTAAGACCTTTACCCGGCTGAATAAGATTAGCAACAATCATGCCCACAATCAGCGCAAGCGTAGAGAAAGTTAAAAAGTAAGCCATTGCTTTACCCGTCACTCGCCCCACTGCGCCCATATTCGTCATACCAGCAATACCCGTGACCACAGTCAAGAAGATAACGGGTGCAATGATCATTTTGACGATTTTAATAAAAGCATCGCCAAGAGGTTTTAAACTTGCCCCCAACTCCGGCATAAAATGTCCAAGTGTGACACCCGCAATAATTGCAAAGATGACTTGAACATATAAAATTTGATAAAACTTTTGCTTCTTAGGTGGTTGAGATTGCTCATCAACGTGAATATCCATGGAAGACCCTTCTAATTCAAAAAAGTGAATCCATTGTTAAATGCAATAAATTTCACACTCAAAAATGAATTGCGCGTTAAATAATTTCAAAGGTCGAAATTCTAGTGACATTCACTTTTTGAATGAAAAAGTCGGGCTTAACTATTAGTCTAAGAAAAAAAGATTTATAGAGTCCAATTGGGCTGAGATGACTAAATATGAATCGTTATCAAAATTAAACTATATAAAATTAAGTATTGATATTTCTATAAAAAAAATGAAAATTAAAAATTCATAAGTTAATTTTGAATATTAAACATACAAATAATTTTATTTTATGACCCAATATATATTTATAAAGTATAATTAAATTTCAATTCAATCCAAGTAAAATATATATAAATATATAATTCAATAACTTATACAAATCAACCTTAAATAAATATAATCTAAAAATATTAAAAATTTTAGCTGTATAAATTTAAAACACTCTTATACAATCGTTTTGATTATATTTTATTGAATAAATTCAATATCTTATTTTTAAAAAAATCACACTAAACCTGTTTTTCATTCATATATCTCCAATACCTTTTAGGTACGTATTGAACATGCAATTTAGGATTATCACGTGCCACTATATTTACACTCTTGAAATAGTCCTTCCAAAGTTGATCATATAGCTCTTCTTGATCATCGAGTTCAATCATGAATGATTGACTAGAACCTATATGGATATTTTGATCAATTTCGGCTGCATTCAAATTAACTTGATGGACTTGCTTCAAATCATAGTAAATTCCGTAGCGTCGCTTTTCATCATAAATTAACCAACGCTGGTCTTGATAACGTGCTTTGAAATGCTTAGAGATTAAAGGCAGAACATTAAAATCTGGTCTTACTAATGATAAAAATAAACCATCCTTACACTTTTTAAAGCGAACAAATGCCTCCATTCGGTGCTTTTCACGACCAACTTGTTTAGCCCATTGTGCAAGCGCTAAAACATCACGATGACCGAAATTTTTTTCAACGGCGTATTGATGCTTAAAGATATAAATGGAATAATCAAATAGATGTTGGTATGCCACTTCCTGCTCAGACAAAAAAGTAAAATACCAATTACGTAAACTTGAAGCAGAAATTTTAGATTTTAAACCTTGCCAGACTCGTTCAGCTTGCTTTTCTTCACTGTAAACTCGGACTGACTCATCAAACAAATTCTGGTGAGCGTTTCCTTCAGTTTGAACTTTTACGTCGAACTCTTTGAATTGAAAAGCTCTAAAAACACAGCACAGCAACCCAGTCATGGTACCATCAAAAACATACACAGCCATTTAAAACCCAAATCCTAGTTGAGGTGACAGTTGTTTCACATATTTTGATTGCCCACTTTGTAAAATTTGCTGGCGGATCTGATGAGCGTGCTGTTCTCTTTTAAACTTAGGTGTATCAGCACATCGAATAAAATGTTGAGCACGATTATAAGCAACGCCTAAGCGCTTTAACTGATCGATATGAATTTTTCCAAAACGGCGAGCCTGTACAATTTTCTTAGCAGATCTCACACCAATGCCAGGAACACGTAAAATCATTTTATATTCAGCAGTATTAATATCCACTGGAAACTGCTCTGGATGTCTTAAAGCCCAACCTAATTTAGGATCAACCTCTAAATCTAAATTGGGATGTGCTTCATCCACAATTTCGTTGGCTTCAAATCCATAAAAACGCATTAACCAATCTGATTGATATAAGCGATTTTCTCGCAATAACGGCGGTGCAGAACCTACAGCAGGTAAAGCAGACTCTTCTGGATTGATAGGTATATATCCTGAGTAATACACCCGTTTTAATTTAAAATCTTTATAGTGCTTGTCAGCCATCAAGATTACATCACGATCTGTTTCGTGATGCGCACCGACCACCATTTGTGTTGTCTGACCAGCAGGCACAAATTTAGGAACCGACTTGATTAGTTTTCTCTCATCTTTCAATTCAATCAAACGGTCTCTCACAATACCTAAATCTTTCTGCACTTCTGCATGCGACTTTTCAGGTGCAAATTTCACTAAGCCTTCTTCTGTCGGCATTTCTAAGTTAATGCTCATCCGATCGACATACAGTCCAGCCTCATGAATAATTTCTTGCGAAGCGCCCGGAATAGTTTTGAGATGAATGTACCCATTAAAATTTTCTTCCAGTCTTAATTTTTTTACGACTTGAAGCATTCTCTCCATGGTGTAATCCGCGGATTTAAAAATTCCTGAACTTAAAAATAACCCTTCTATATAGTTTCGACGATAAAAATTAATGGTCAGATCTACCACTTCTTGGACGGTAAATGCTGCTCGCTTTACGTCATTTGAACGGCGAGAGACACAATACGCACAATCATAAATACAGACATTTGAGAATAAAATTTTTAATAATGAAACACAGCGACCATCTTCGGTATAACTATGGCAAATTCCGGAACCTGTATTACCAAGACCTTTATCTTTGTTCTTGCGGTTACTACCACTTGAGGAACAAGACACATCATATTTGGCAGCATCAGCTAAAATCTGTAATTTTTCACGGATACGATCAGACATATATGTAAGGGGAAACAATGAGATTTCGAATATTATAATTGTTTATTTATTCTACTAAATGTCGCTGATCATTCATGCGACACAGTTTGACGCTTTGCATTTTCGCACTAAATAATGAATATAATTTGATTCTCCGATCATGATTGTGCAAAGTGAAATTAAATCATGGAGCTTGATTATGTCTTTACTCGAACAATTATCCATTCAGCATCCCATTTTTTTGGCGCCAATGGCTGGGGTATCCACACCAGAACTGGCAGCTGAAGTATCCAATCAAGGTGGTTTAGGGTCTCTTGGTTTAGGTGCTGCCAGTATCGAAAGTGCTCGACAACAAATTTTTGCAACTCAAAAATTAACAGATTTACCCTTTCAGGTGAATTTCTTTTGCCACAAACCAGCTCAACTTGATTCTGAACGGAATCAAAACTGGATAAATTATCTAAAACCCCACTTTGATAACTTTAATACTGAACCACCCAAAGAATTAAAATGTATTTACCCCAGTTTTTTAGATAATGATGATTTTTTAGATTTAGTCTTGGAAACTCGACCTAAGGCGGTGAGTTTTCACTTTGGGATACCTCATGCACATCAAATAGCTGCCCTCAAAGAGGTTGGTATTATTACGATGGTATCAGCAACGAACTTAGCGGAAGCTAGAGCAATTGAAGACGCTGGGATTGATATCATCATTGCACAAGGTATTGAAGCGGGAGGACACCGTGGTATTTTTAATGAGCATTTTGACAGTGCAATCAAAACAGCAGATTTAATAAAATTACTTGTTCCTACCTGCAAGATACCTGTCGTAGCAGCTGGTGGAATCATGAATGGATTTCAAGCTAAATATATGATGAATCTCGGAGCTTCAGCCGTACAACTCGGTACTGCATTTGTACAATGCAGGAGTTCAGCTGCTAATGCAGCTTATCGTAATGCATTATTAAGCAAGCCTTTAACTCAAATCACTTCAAGCATCTCTGGGCGACCAGCGAGAGGGATAATCAACAGTTGGTCAACTCTCGTAGATTTACCTCAGCGTGAGTTAGTTGCTCCCTACCCTTATGCATATGATTTAGGTAAACAACTAAATGCAGCAGCATTAACCAACAAAGATGAAAGTTTTGGTGCATTCTGGGCAGGAAGTAATGTAAATCAAATCAGAGTTTTAGAAGCACCTGATTTAATCAATCAAATCATATTAGAAATTGATCAATATGATGCTTAAATAATCGATAAAACCCATACCGAGCTGAAGTTTTTTTATTTACAATGAATTGTTAAATTATGTAGCGAAAAGTATGGGTTTTGTATTATTAGCACTTGTGGCGATTGGATTTGGAATAGACACCTATTCACATGCTCAAGATAAAGATCAGTCCACTCAACATAATGTTGAGCAGTTAGATGCTCAAATTTTAAATCAAGATCAATCACATTCTTCTGAAGAGAAAAAATCGGATTCTGAAATAAATTTACAACCTCTTGAATTTAAACAGTAGAATCTATGAATAACTTATTTCAGTTAAGTGCAGACATATAGAAACTCAACCTGATTTTAATAAATCCACAGATTCCACTTGAACATCACTCATAATTTGCCCTTCTGACAAAAGTAAATCGAAATAATTGGCTACGACTTTGGCTTGTTCCGCTGTACTTTCTACTTTGTACATATTCTGACGAAATTCATTACTTGAGTGGAGACCTTTTGTGTACCACGCGATATGTTTACGTGCAATGCGACAGCCTGAATACTCACCGTAAAATTCATATAGCTCATTCAGATGTCCCAATAGAACTTCTTTCACTTCAGCAATCGATGGCGCTGCAAGTGGCTGTCCCGTTTTTAAATAATGAGCAATTTCTCTAAAAATCCATGGACGACCTTGTGCTGCTCGGCCAATCATCACGGCATCAGCACCAGTATGATCTAATACATACTTGGCTTTCTCTGGGCTATCAATATCTCCATTTGCAATGACTGGAATAGAGATATTTTGCTTCACTTCTTTAATTAGATCATAACGTGCAGTATTTAAATACATATCTTCCCGTGTACGACCATGCAATGCTAAAGCTGCAATACCCGCTTGTTCTGCGCGCTTCGACACACGCATAATATTTTCATGTCCGTTTAAAAATCCTAAGCGCGTTTTAAGTGTTACAGGGACATCCACTGCCTCGACCACCGCATCTAAAATTCTGGCTACCAAGTCTTCATCCTGTAGCAGTGCAGAACCTGCTAATTTATTGCACACCTTTTTCGCTGGACAACCCATATTGATGTCAACGATTTGAGCACCATTTGACACTTGATATCGTGCAGCTTCAGCTAAATCCCGTGGGTCTGATCCTGCTATTTGTGCTGAAATTGGAGCAATTTCACCATCAAAGTTGGCTCGGTAGAGACTTTTCTTGCTCATACGCAACGTTTTGTCAGAAGTCATCATTTCACTAACTGCATGTCCTGCACCAAAATATTTACACAAGGTTCTAAATGGTCGATCCGTTACACCTGCCATGGGTGCTACAAAAACAGGAGTTGTTTTTTCGCGATCAAATAAATCACGGATCACAGGATGTTGAGACATGAATAATACCAATGATGATGAAACAGTTTCAGAATGCTTAACTTTTTAAATCTGCACTCATTGAGAGATTGAAATTAGATACAAGGATTAAATTATATAACGTTTGAAACTAAAAATATGTTTTATCTCATTTTGCTTGAATGTTAATGGATGAACTTAAGCTCAACACTTAGATTTATATTTGAAGCATGCTACCATTATCTTGTATACATATAAGTTCTCACAAATCGTGAATGAAATAGTATACTTCGCTAGAATCTTTATCCCTGATACTTTGCATTTATGAAAAATAGCTTTCGCTCTAATGTAATTTTTAAAGCCTGTAGTGTTGCTACATTAAGTTTATTCATGAGTGCTTGTGGTGACTCATCATGGTGGAACACACAAGATAAAACGATTGATGCAGAACAAATCTCAAAACTCATTCCTGGCCGCGTTAATAATCGTGGTTCATGGGCCGAGGATATTTATAAAATAACCGAGCAACTCGGTATACCCCAAACGAAAGAAAATGTGTGTACCATTATTGCTGTAGTCGATCAAGAATCTAATTTTGTTGCAGATCCCCATGTACCCGGACTAGGTGCCAAAGCAGTTAAAGAAATTGAAGATCGTTTAGATGAAAAATTTAAAGATAAATTAGGAGATAGTATCGGAGGCACCGTTGCGGGGTATTTCCAAGAAGTCTTAAAAAATCAACCAACACCTGAAGACAATTATCTAAAACAAATGCGAAAAGTCTCCACCGAACGAGAATTAGATGAATTGTATCGTGAGATTTTTGCTCACATGGCAAAACACTACCATGTCAGTGCACTCACTGGTGCAGCTAAACTCGTTGGTCAAGATATTGGTGAAAAACTAAATCCCATTACCACTTTAGGCTCTATGCAAGTTCATATTAGCTATGCAAAAGAACATAAGCGCCAAGGTGGAAGTATCGCAGATCTAAGATCAGACCTTTATAGTCAATATGGCGGACTCTATTATGGTATTCACCGCCTGATGATGTATCCAGCAGATTATGATCAACCCATATATCGCTTTGCAGACTACAATTCAGGCATGTATTCAAGTCGTAACGCCGCTTTCCAAAGCATGCTCAATGAATTAACAGCAGCAGAGTTAACGCTTGATGGAGACTTATTACTGTACAATAAAAATGGCAATCCAAAAGCTGAAAAGAGTCAATCTGAACAAGAACTTATCAATGTATTTGCCGCAAATAATGTATTTATTACACCTCGTCAAATTCGAGCTGATTTAAAGAAAGAAAAAGAGAAAAAGTTTGAAGATACGCAAACCTATAAAGCTGTGACTGAGCTTTACGAAAAGAAAATTGGAAAAGAAAAATTTTATGCCATTATGCCTGAAGTGGTTATTTCAGGTCCTAAGCTTAGTCGCGACTACAATACCAACTGGTTTGCTACGCGAGTTAACGGTCGATATCAAACATGTATGCAGAAAGCAAAAAGAATCAAAACCTAGCATTATTTGATTTTGATGGAACATTATGTGATAAAGATAGTTTTACTAGCTTTATCTTTTACGCCTTATCAAAACGACATATTGTTAAGCAAGGACTAAAAACCCTGCCTTGGATTCAAGCCTATTTTTTAAATATCTACCCCGCGCACGCAATGCGCCCTAAGCTATTCAAGGCAATGTTTACTGGATTTTCTAAATCTGATGCAGATCCGATTGCACTTGAATACGCCCATTCATTACAACAACACTTAAACTCACCCATTTATGAACAACTGATCAAGCATCAACTCCGTGGTGACCGCATTGCGATTGTCTCTGCATCCATTGATATTTATTTAAAACCCATTTCTCAGATTTTAAATGTAGATTTGATTTGTACTGAAACTGAAGTGCTCAATCAGTTTTATACTGGTCATTATTCTTCTCCTGATTGTAGTGGCGAAGAAAAAAGACAGCGCATACTCAAGCAATATGATGTAGACCAATTTCAATCAATTTATGCTTATGGAAATTCTTATGAGGATCAAGCGATGTTAGATATGGCTGATTATCCTTATATGGTCGGATCATCTCATCAATTACCCGATCTTGACCCACAAAAAAAGCTCGCCTAAGCGAGCTTTTTTTTAATAAGAAATTAATAGATCGCCATATGATTGCGATGGATCATTTCTAATGAACGTGCTTCACCTAGAACTTGGTGTACCTTATCTGAGGGTAAGCCTTTGACAATTTCAGCGCTACGTGAACTAAAGTTGACACGACCAACTGCGACGCGATGCCGTTGCTGATCCACACACTCCACCACATCACCACGCTCAAAATGCCCCTCAACTGCTTTCACACCTACAGGCAATAAACTCCGATGATTTTCTTTGATCGCTTTCACAGCACCATCATCAATCACCAATCGCCCTGCAGTTTGCAAATGCGCAGCTAACCATTGTTGGTGAGCAGTGATTCGATCATTATCAGTGATAAACAACGTACCCAGCATCTCACCCGACATTAATCGAGTTAACACATGATTACTGTCTCCACTGGCAATCAGTGTAGGACATCCTGATTTCGCAGCTAAACGAGCAGCGCGTACTTTGGTCAGCATTCCACCTCGACCAAACTTACCACCACCACCTGCCATATCAAACAAACTTTCATCTAATGCGCGAACTGTATGAAACAACTTCGCATTAGGATTTGAGCGAGGATCTGAATCAAACATCCCCTCTTGGTCTGTCAAAATAATCAATAAATCAGCATGAACTTGGCCTGCAACCATTGCAGCTAAAGTATCATTGTCTCCGAATCGAATCTCATCAGTAGATACAGTGTCATTTTCATTAATCACTGGAATCACTTTCCAATCGATTAAATGTTGTAAAGCATCACAAGAATTCAAATAACGGCGACGGTCAGCCAAGTCATCATGAGTCAATAAAACTTGTGCAGACTGAATATTGTGATTCAACAATACACTAGACCAAGTTTGTATCAGCCCCATTTGACCAATGGCAGCACAAGCTTGAAGACTGGGTAGATCCGTGGGTCGATTCTCAAGTTTCATTCGAACCATACCTTCAGCCACAGCACCGGAAGACACGAGAATAATCTCATGCCCTGCATTGTGTAGATCTGCAATTTGCCCCGCCCAATGCGAGATCGCATCTATATCTAAACCTTTTCCGTTTGCTGTGAGTAAAGATGATCCGATTTTAACAACGATTCTTTTGCAACCCTTGAGCTGACGTTGCCCATCTACCACTTCTATCATCTTGTCCTCTGTCTCTTATATAAAGAGATTAACGTACGTAGTACACTTCCATTTCGCCATCATCTTCATCATCGTCAAAATCGTCATCCTCTTGACTGGCAAGACGTTGTTTACGACGCATTTCACGATAAGCCTCTTTAGCTGCAATGGTTTGTTCACGTGTTTCAGCTTCAAGCTGATCACGGAATGCTTGCATTTCTGCTGCATACTCTGGATCTTCAACTTCGCGTTCGCGCTGTTGTTCAATTTGATCCATTAAATAATAAACGACTTCTTTGGTTCCCTCAGACATCAAGCCTGAAGTCTTAAATACTG
The DNA here is from genome assembly GCF_056779935.1 of Acinetobacter sp. ANC_7512. Lineage (NCBI taxonomy): Bacteria > Pseudomonadati > Pseudomonadota > Gammaproteobacteria > Moraxellales > Moraxellaceae > Acinetobacter > Acinetobacter sp. ANC_7512. Next base: position 36,520 of record NZ_JBWYIX010000005.1, read on the forward strand.
GACCCTCCCATTTCAACTCTTCAAGGATGTGATTGCACCACTCATCTCTTGAGTCTTCAGGCAACTGATCTACTTTATTTAAAACCAACACCACTGGGAGTTTTGACAATGTTGGAGAGAACTTTAAAAGTTCATTTAAAATTGCCTTAGCATTATAAGCTGGATCTGATCCATCAATTGGCTGTACATCCACGATATGTAGAAGAATACGAGTACGCGCCAAATGTTTTAAGAAGCGAATACCAAGACCTGCACCTTCTGCAGCACCTTCGATCAAACCTGGAATATCAGCCATTACAAATGAACGGTGACGATCTGCATCTACAACACCAAGATTAGGTACCATAGTTGTAAATGGGTAATCTGCTACTTTTGGTTTTGCTGCAGAGACAGCACGAATAAATGTTGATTTGCCCGCATTTGGCATACCTAATAAGCCAACATCTGCCAAAACTTTCAGCTCTAGGCGAATTTCGCGGAACTCACCTTTGTTACCATGTGTACATTTACGTGGAGCACGGTTCGTTGATGACTTAAAGTGAGTGTTACCTAAACCACCGTCACCACCTTGAGCAACAAGAACACGTTGACCATTTTCAATTAAATCACCAATGATGTCGCCAGACTCAGTATCTACAATTGTTGTTCCTACTGGAACATATAGTGTTACGGATTCACCACCGCGACCTGCACAGTTTGCGCCAGCACCATTTTTACCACGTTCAGCACGAAATCTACGGGTATAACGATAATCTACAAGCGTACTGGTGTTGTCATCAGCTTGAATATATACGCTGCCACCACGACCACCATCACCACCATCTGGACCACCAAATGGTACGAATTTTTCACGGCGAAAACTGGCTACGCCATTGCCACCGTCGCCAGCCTCTACGGTAATGACTGCTTCATCAACAAAGCGCATAATGCCAATCCTCTAAAAACTTTAAAACCGCCTATTCTGCCATATTTTAAAGTATTTCTCGACTATATTTATGCAGGTTGAGAATAAGTTAGCGACTTTTTTCATAAATTGAGTCTTTAATATTTTGGTGTATCACTGCATTAAATTTGATTTATTCATTACTCATTGTTTTATCAAATGACATCATTGGTTTTATTTATTTCTGAAACCATAAAATAATGCCTATAGTGCATTAAATTGCACTCTAAGATTTTGACATGGATCGCTCTGCTACCCCTTTATCCTCACAATTCGTGCTTGTTATGGCTTTGGCCTGTGGTGTCTGTGCAGGTTCAGCTTATTTCAATCAACCACTGATTTATTCAATCGAAAGAAGTTTAGAAATTTCGACCAGCCAAGCCGGATTTACCGTAGTTATCGCTCAAGTGGGTTATATGCTCGGACTCATGCTTTTGGTACCCCTTGGAGATTTTTTTAATAAACGAAAACTCATTGTGAGTTTAATGATATTTGCGGCAATTTCGCAGATCCTTTTGTCTTTCAGCTCAGATATTAGCACTTTATATATCTTTACCCTCTGTGCAACATTTGGAGCCATATCAGCACAAGTATTAATCCCTTTTGCTTCTTCCATTAGCCCACCTGAATTAAGCTCAGCAGTTGTAGGTAAACTCATGAGCGGACTGGTCATGGGGATTATTTTATCTAGGACATTTGCCGGCTTTGTTTCAACTTATTGGTCTTGGGAAGGCGTTTATTTCAGTAGTGGTATTTTGACTTTATGTTTTGCATGTTTAATGTGGAAAAAACTCCCCAACACTCAACCTGCTTCGCATTTACAAGTCACCGATATTTACAAATCACTTTGGAGCATCGCAAAGCATAATCCGCATCTCATACGCCGTGCCTGCGCGGGTGCCCTAGGATTTGGCATTCTCTCAATGGTGTTTACATCGATGACTTTTGTTTTAGGGAGTGCCCCATATCAATTTACTGATTTTCAAATTGGTCTATTTGGTCTGTTAGGTATTATCGGAATTTATTCCTCGAGTTGGTCTGGTAAAACAGTTGGCAAAGGGAAAGAAGAATTTGTCGCTCAATTATGTATCACCTTGATGCTGTTCTCTTGTATTCCATTATATTTCGCGCAACAGAACATCTTCATTTATGCACTTGGCGTATTGATGAGCTATTTTGGTCTCACTGCATTTCATGTTTTAAATCAAAATCTAGTTTATCGTATTGATGGTCAAGCACGCTCACGAATTAATGCTGTATATATGACCATTTACTTTTCAGGCGCTGCATTAGGTTCTTTAGGTGCTGTCTATGCTTGGGAACATTATGCATGGATTGGTTGCGTTGCTTTGGGACTGTTTTTCTCAATTTTAATTTTATGTATTGATCGTTATGATTTTAAGATCATGAAAACCATATAAACATCTCGCTCAGTACACACTTTAAACTGAGCGATAACGAAATGATGAAATATAACTATCGCGTAATAATTGCCTTACTTTCCAAAATCTCGGGTAAATTTCGCTCAACCCAATGGATCAACTCATTTAATTTCATCGCTGCATTTGAACCCAATACAGTGAGTTGATACTCCACCTTTGGAGGAACTACTGGATAGACAGTGCGCAAAATAAAACCATCTTTTTCTAAGGTTTTTAGTGTCTGAGCCAACATTTTTTCGCTCACCCCCTCAATTCTTTGTTTTAGCTCACTAAAACGATGCACACCATCACTCAAGCAACTTAGGACGAGAACTGACCATTTACTGGTGAGATGCTCCAAAATTTCACGAGAAGGACATTCACTGGATAAAACTTGACCTAATAAATCACTATGCGCATATGTATTCATCATTTTTCTCTTAACAGTTAATAACTTACTTTTAGGTACGTACTTTCATTAAGTAAGTTAACAGATTAATATGCCTTCATCAAGTTTATTTTTTAGCCACAATGAGAGGAAATTAAAATGAAAATTGCGATTACAGGTGCAACTGGTGAATTAGGTCGTTTAGTTGTTCAAGAACTTAAAAAACTTCATAGCAAGCATGAAATTATTGCTTTGGTTCGCAACCCAGAAAAAGCTAAAATTTTATTTTCTGAAGATATTAAAGTACGCAAATTTGATTATGATCAGCCAGATGATCTCGCAAATTCCCTTCAGGATGTTGATAAACTCCTGCTCATTTCTGCCAATGAAATTGGTCGTCGCACTCCACAACACAAGGCTGTTATTGATGCTGCAATTAAAGCTAGAGTTCCTCACTTAATCTATACCAGCTTACTGAACGCAGATCATTCTCCGCTTGGCTTAGCCAATGAACATCGAGAAACGGAAAAATTAATACGTGAAAGTTCTATTACCTACACCTTTTTAAGAAATAATTGGTATAGCGAAAACTATTTATCTGCGCTCACCCATCAAATCGAGACAGGCATTGTGTACGGAGCGGCTCAAGATGGTTTAATTAGTTCAGCTTCTCGTTTGGATTATGCCACTGCTGCAGCTCAAGTATTAAATGATGAATCAGCTCAACATTTGAACAAAATTTACGAGCTTGCAGGTAGCGAAAGCTTTAGCTTAAATGATTTTGCGACCTTACTTTCTGAGTTTTCACAACAGCCTGTGAAATATCAAAACTTATCTCCAGAAGATTATCGTCAAGGATTAATTCAAGCTGGTTTACCACTAGGTCTCATTGACGTCATTGTAGATGCAGATCTTCACACCGCCCATGGTGCGATGTACAGTGAACACAAAGATCTTGAACATTTAATTGGTCGAAAAACCACATCGATTCGTGAAATCATTCAGCAAGCCCTGAATGCTTAGAGGATAGACTCCCCTTAAAGGGGAGTTTTTACTTTTTAATATTGCGCAGAGGTAAATCCAAGTTCATATCTAAATTCGCCTTTGTTTCTCGCTCCAAGTTATACATTGTTGCTCTAAAACTAGATACATCCTTCATCAAAATTGGATCATTTAAATGCAATACCGGTTTGAAAACATGATCAATATCCACATCAAGCTGCTCATGCAAATCTAAATAGACAGGACCATCAAAATCAATCGTAATCGGAACCTGATAAGTACGCTTTAAATGAAATGGAACTTCAAGCTGAATAGGCAAATCTAAATTTAACGGAAATTTAGGTAAAAGTCGTGTTTTATACACCAAATCTGTTGTTGCACTAATTGGAATCGTTTGATCGATTTTTACTTTCGTTTGATAATCCACACTCACAGAAACAGGGACTTCGACTTTAAACTTGAGATTGGTTTTGTATTTACCCTGCAAATCTAAATCAATATTTTCCTGCACTTTAATTTGTGTATTTAGCGCACCAATCGCTTGTACCTCAAGATAATTCCCAACATCAATTTTTGTCGGCAATGATTCTGATAATTGTACACTTGCATTCTTCGCAGTGACTTGAATGGATGCTTGAATATTGAGATATAGCCAAAAACCTACGGCGACAATGCTTGCCACGATAATAAACAAGAGCGAACCATATCCCACGATTTTTTTAGCACTCATGCTTCTCGAGCTCACTGGGCTTTCACCGATTCAGCAGATTGATCATCCTTCTGAACTTTAATGGGTGATGCTGCTTCCACTTTTTGATTTTTTTGTAATGTTAAGGTATTGAGTGGGATAACCAACTCACCTTTTTGTATTTTAATTGGCAAAGTATTTTGTACGTTGACTGAAGCCTCTAACGCAGTTTTAATTGGTGCATTCAAATGACCTTGTACTGGTATATCCACATCTAAATCCTTATTTAATGGGATGCGTAGATTCTCTTTTAAATCCGCTTGAACAGGTGCTTGAAATTTCAAGTGAACCATTTGATCTAAGGGAACATCCATTTCAACAGGTACATCAAGTTTAATTGGAATCGTCCCTTTCAATGGCAGTGTAATATCTTTGCCCAAAATGCGAACCTTAACTTTAGTATCTACTGCTAAATTTTGATCCACAATCAAATTTTCACGGACTGGAATAACCGTTTTAATTGGTACTTGATTGTCGAAATGAACCATAGGATTCAATGTTTGTTGTACAGGAATAGAAAGATTTTCACGTATAGGAATGGTCGTTTTCACACGACCTGTCACATTCACATCCAAAGCATCATGGATTTGAACTTTCGCTTGCAATGGCTCTTGAAGATCAATATTCACGGCTTGATCTTCAAGTGGAATGTAAATTTTAAAATGTTGAAAAACCCATAAGGCAATTGCTATACCACTCGCGGCAGCCAAAGCAATCAGCACGAAGCCAATGACAAGATATTTGATGCGCAAAAATATAATCCTTTAACACTTATTTTTTTTAATCACCTGCTCACAATCCATATTTTATGTGAACAAATACACAATTTTTCAATATTAAACCACTTATTTTGAAGAAACCATATTGCTCTAAAGTCTTAATTACGTAAATTTAGGCAAATAAAAAAGAGCCTCGAAAGAGGCTCTTTTTATGTCTTACAAATTATGCATTTGTTTCAGCAGGAACTTTTGGATAGCTTACGCCGCCCATTTGTTCAGCAATACGCAGAACTTGGCAGCTATAACCTACTTCGTTGTCGTACCATACATATGCTGTTAAACGGTTACCAGACGTAATTGTTGCTTGCGCATCAAAAACACCTGCAGTGCGTGAACCGATAAAGTCAGATGATACAACTTCAGTAGAGTTTGTATAACCAATTTGACCTTGTAGATTAGAGTTGATAGAAATTTGACGAATATATTCGTTCACTTCATCACGATCAACTTCTTTATCTAAAGTCAGATTAAGGATTGCTAAAGACACGTTAGGTGTTGGAACACGTACAGAGTTACCAGTTAATTTGCCTTTAAGCGCTGGAAGTGCTTTAGCAACTGCTTTAGCAGCACCCGTTTCAGTGATCACCATGTTCAACGTTGCAGCACGGCCACGACGGTCAGCTTTATGGTAGTTGTCGATCAAGTTTTGGTCGTTCGTGAATGAGTGAACTGTTTCAACGTGACCATTAATCACTGTATATTTGTCATGAAGTACTTTCAACGTCGGTGTAATCGCGTTTGTAGTACAGCTTGCAGCAGAGATGATTGTATCTTCGTCAAGAATGTCAGCTTGGTTAACACCAAACACAACGTTCTTCATATCACCTTTACCAGGTGCAGTTAAAATTACACGTGCAGCGCCTGGGCATTTAAGGTGCTGAGCAAGACCTTCAGCGTCACGCCATTTACCAGTGTTGTCAATCACCAATGCATTTTCAATACCATATGCAGTGTAATCCACTTCTGATGGATTAGATGCATAGATCACTTTGATGAATTGACCATTCGCAATAATTGCTTCGTTCTCTTCATCTACAGAAATCGTACCTGCAAATGGACCATGAATAGAGTCACGACGAAGTAAAGAAGCACGTTTCTCTAAATCACCATCAGATGATTTACGAACAACAATCGCTTTAAGATTTAGACCACGACCAAGACCAGACTGACCAATCATAAGACGTGCAAGGATACGACCAATACGACCAAAACCATAAAGCACAACATCTTTATGCTCAACAGATGCAGCATTGCCTTGTAGTGATTTAACAGCGTCAGCAACGAATGCATCTACATCGCCACCTTTTGCTTTAAATTCTACAGCAAGTTTGCCTAAATCGATTTCAGCTGTGCCGATATTTTGTACTTTAACCAATGCTTCGAGGATTGGGAAAGTATCTACAGCAGAAAGTTCAACGTCTAAAACACGTGTACGACGATGAGCTTTAAGAATTTGGATAACCGAGCGGTTAATTAAAGAGCGACCGTATACTGTAGCTACGATGTTTTTTTCACGGTATAACTGACCAACAAGGGCAATCATACGTTCCGCGAGTTCTTCACGGTTTTTCCAGCGACCTTGGTGCTCTGCATGTAGGGCAACGATAGTGTCTTTGCTCACAGATACGTCCTCTAATTAATTGTAAATCTAAGCATAAATTTCAAAACCCCATAATTGTAAAGGAATTAACTCAGAGTTGAAATGAAAACTCGTTTTATTTTTTACTAAAGCAATTTTCTCTTTGTAAAAAATATATTTTAGCAATTGAATTACAAAATAATTTTTTGGGTATATGATTTCATTTAGATATCAAATACTGATCATTAAGCCTACAAATCCAATTTCGTCACTGAGTTACATCCGGTTCAACTAAATACTGGTGAAGCCGAAATATCCTGACTCAACATCATATTTAAATCTTCTAAATTAAAATCTTCTAAGTTTTCTGGGAGTTTGACCAATACTGGAAGCTTAGTTAAACCATTTTGCCCCGAAGGGAATGCATAATGTCGTTCAAACTCACTTGTAGCTGAAAAACTTTCAAATTCAATAAATACACTATATTTTCGATAGTTTTTAGGCACACTTAAAATATCTAGATAAGCCTGCTTCTTGATTTTCACCATGGCCAATGAAGTTTGTTGAAGTTCTTTTTCTAACTTTTCTCCAGCCACCATTCTTTTTAAAAATGAGCCTTGAACTTCAGCATAATCTCGTTTCAAACGCATCGTATGAGACAGCATTTCTCGGTAATCTTGAATATGTTGGCTTAAATCTTCTTGTAATGCATTTAACGGTTTCTTGGAGCGCTCATGCATGACTCCACGCTCATACATATTCAATGGTACAAATATTTCATCTTTACGCTTTTCAAGTAGTTTTAAATAGGCTAACAACTTGTATTCAAACAATTGAACTGAGGAATTAAAAAATAATGAAGGCTGTTGTTTAAAATCTTTATAATTCGCCAGAATATCTGAAAATATGCGATGCACACTTTTAAACAGATGCTCATATTCTTCAATATGTGATAAATGCTGTTCTAAAGCCACCACGAGAGGTTGTAGCAATTCGACAGTCAATGCTTGCTCAATCTTCCGTAAATGCTGTTTGGCTACAAAATCACTATTACTTCCAGCCATCCCTAAATTTTGTGTCAAAAGCGGTAATATCTTCTGTTCAGCAACATCTTCAAATTCTTGCACAATTTGAATGACATCTTTATGCACTTGATGCTGAATAGTAACCATCATCTGCACGTGTTCCATAAACTGTTTGATATACCCCTCTTCATTGTAACGGCGCATATCCAAAACCAACCCATTGAGATAAATTTGCTGGTTGTATTCCATTCGATCTTCAAATAAAAAACGACGGATCGAAAATGGATTCTGTTCAAACTGACTGGTTGGTGCGATGACGAATAGAAATTCAGAGGTTTTAACAATATCAAAGTGTCGAATGGACTGTTCTTTCAGCAACCATTGTGCAAAAAAAGGATGCTCCATGATCGATGAGCTTCTAGGTAGAAGGGGTTTAAACCAATACCCCAATAATTGTTGCTTAATAAATACTTCTATCATAAAGCTCTTAATCTGAGCTGAAGTTAACTGACGAGCTCCAACTGGTGTTTCAAGATTTAATTCACGAATTAACTTAGCAACATCTTGCAAAAAAACCCGACGCATTAACATTTTTTCGCGTTGTAATTTTAAATTGTCCTCAACAGCAATCTGGTCAATTTGATACAGCGCATTTTCCAAATAGTCCGCCACTTGTACGCAATCCGTCATCTCCTTCAACCATTGGATAGATTGACATAACTTTGCTGCAATGGAGCGCATTCTTTCACTAGAAAAACTGTGCTTTAAAATTCCCAGCGACGTCGTGACTTTATATTCGAACGTGTTATTCACACGATTCCAAAATATATCTTTAGGTTTTAGAATTTGACGATCAATTTCTTCGCGAACATCACTATCAGAATGTTGAAATATACGCTCTAAGAGTCTTTGCCAGTTTAAATCCAGACTAGGCTCCATCTGTAATAATGCTGCTCTTGTTTGGTACTGAATCATGATTGTTAAATTAGAATTATTATTGATTTAATAAATTTATCACATTTTTATATTTTAGTTAATTGTGTCACAAATATTTTTAAAGAATAAGTAATTATTCTTATCATTCAGTCAAAAACTCTTATGTACAACTCATCCTTATGTAATGATATGAAACTTAGTGCTCATCATTTTGGGCTAGACGCGATTGTAGTTTCTTATGTTGATATTGAAGTAACTTTTCAGTTCTTCTTTGACGATAGAGATAAATTGCACCCTCCAAAATAAGGAGCAATACAGCAAACCAAATTGGAATATAAGTCAACCATTCTCCTGCTTCCACGCGTTCACCCATTGCCATTGATGCTCCTGCCAACAAAATCGGCTCTAAATAACTCAATAACCCAAAAATCACAAATGGAAGATATCTGCTCGCCAAGATGTAACTTCCAAGCCCTAAGGCACTTAAGCAACCTAGACCTAGTACGGCTAAAATGAGATATTTAAACTCAATAATCAGGGGCAATGTGTTTGAATAAAAAAATGCTAGAAAAATAGCAACTGGAATCACCAGCAATAAATCCCACCAGAATCCACCTAAATGATCTGTTCCAAATTTTCTTCTTAAAAAAAAGTAGATCGGATAAGCCACAGCAACATACATGGTCTCCCATGCCACAGTACCGATGCGCCAGATTTCATGGCTGACACCAAGAATTGCAAAAAACACAGCTGCAATTTGCCACTTTGAGAGCTTTTCTTTGTAAAGAACGCAACCAAAGAGAACCATCACCAGAGGCAACAAAAAATATCCTAAAGAAACCTCAAGCCCCCGACCATTGATTGGCCCCCACAAAAATAACCAGAGTTGAGTTGTACACAAAAATGAACTGATCAAGAGCCAAATTAAAATAGATGGTTGTTTGCAAATTTTATTATAAATTTCTCGAACATATTTTAGATCACCCGACCACCACATAAACAGCGTTAAGAAAGGTAACGTGGCTAACATTCGCCAAGCAAAGGTTTGCTCGCTGTCTAGTGGTCTAAGAAAATACGTATAAAAATATAGCACCCCAAATGTCACTGATGCCATAACTGACAATGCTATACCTTTTAACATATCTGAACCTAAATTTTACCAAACGATATTATAGCTAGAATTCGTAGCAATAGATGTTGATGCATAAAAAAACCACGCCTTAGCGTGGTTCTCATCATTTTCAACATTATTTTGTTGAACCAGGTGCTTGACCCGTTTGCTTTGTACGTATCACATCGCTTAAGTCATAACCAACGGATTTAGCATAATCAAGATACTCATTCACAACTGCTTGATCAGGATTATGCGTGCGAGAAAGCACCCACATATACTTACGTTTAGGCTCACCCACAAGTACAGTTTGATAATCCTCATCCAGTTTCAGCACCCAATAATCTCCACGACCAACTGGTAACCATCGAATAGCACTCGGCAAGAAACTAACTTTCAATTTTGTATTAAATGGCTGATTTTGTACAAATGCCTCACCCACTGACTGAGTAACTTTACCGTCAGCAGTAAAACAACGGTTATCAACATTGACATTACCATTTTCATTTAATGTATATGTCGCAGTCACATCACGATCACACTTGTTTTGGAAATAAAGTGGCTTACGTGCTACTTCATACCAAACACCTAAGTATTTATCGAGTTCAACTTTTTCAACAGTATTGAGTGGCTTGTCCTGAGCATAAACCATCGTTGCTGCCCCTAAACCAACCAATAAGGCACCACCCAATACAATCTTGCTAACATTGAAACCAGCAGATGGGAGATTCTTGATCATCTAAATAACCCCTATTTATTGAATTTGTTTGTGAGTATTCATTTACTCTTCAACAATAACGGTTATTTTTCGGCTTAATGTTACGTTATGTGATGATTTTACAGTGTTTTCTGTAAATTAAATCACTGAATTAACTGTGCTTTTAAACGCACGATCTCATCACGGAAACGCGCTGCTTGCTCAAACTGAAGCTCTTTCGAAGCTTTGAGCATTTCCTTCTCTAATTTAGCCAAATGTTTTGCCAATAGTTTTGGATCGGAAACTATATGGCGCTCATCCGCACTTAATGCACGTGCTTGTCCCGATACACTCTCATCAATTGACTCATCATCATACTCTTCACCAGTATCAATTTCTTTGATGACTTGGCGGACTGCTGAACGAGGAGTGATGCCATGTTCTAAGTTAAAATTAATTTGTTTGGTACGGCGACGCTCCGTTTCATCAATTGCTTTTTGCATTGAATCCGTAATCCGATCTGCATATAAAATAGCCTTTCCTTCAACATTTCGAGCAGCACGACCAATGGTTTGGATAAGTGAACGTTCTGAGCGTAAAAAGCCTTCTTTGTCGGCATCTAAAATTGCGACTAAAGATACCTCAGGCATGTCTAAACCTTCACGGAGTAAGTTAATTCCAATCAATGCATCGTAGACACCTGTTCGTAATTCATGAATGATCTTCACACGTTCAACAGTATCGATATCAGAGTGCAGATAAGCCACTTTGATCCCGTACTCTTTTAAATATGACGTCAAATCTTCAGCCATACGTTTGGTTAACGTTGTGACCAAGACGCGTTCATTTTTATCTTTACGTTGATTAATCTCCGAAAGGACATCGTCCACCTGAGTCAATACTGGTCGAATTTCAATGACGGGGTCAATCAACCCTGTTGGACGCACCACCTGCTCAGCAATTTGTTCTGATTTTTCTAATTCATAATTGGCAGGCGTCGCACTGACATAAATTGTAGTAGGAATAATACGTTCCCACTCTTCAAACTTCATTGGTCGATTATCCAATGCACTTGGCAAGCGAAAACCATAATTCACTAGATTTTCTTTACGTGATCGATCGCCTTTATACATCGCACCAATTTGAGGAACCGTAACATGCGATTCATCAATAATAAGTAATGCATCCTCAGGCAGGTAGTCGAAAAGCGTTGGCGGGGCCTCTCCAGCTGGTCGACCTGATAAATGTCTCGAGTAATTCTCAATACCATTGGTATAACCAAGCTGTTGCATCATCTCAAGGTCATATCGAGTACGCTGTTCAATACGTTGAGCTTCAAGCAATTTATCTTCAGCTCTGAAATATGCCAAGCGCTCTTTGAGTTCTTCACGAATCGTTTCGATGGCACGCTGCAAGTTATCTTTAGGCGTCACATAGTGACTTTTAGGATAAATCGTGATTCGTGGGACTTTACGAATCATTTTTCCAGTCAAAGGATCAAACCAGCGGATCGAATCCACTTCATCATCAAATAGCTCAATCCGCACTGCATTTTGTTCTGACTCTGCGGGGAAAATATCAAGAATTTCTCCACGAATTCGATAAGTACCTCGTAAAAATTCGAGTTCATTACGCGTATATTGCATTTCTACCAATCGACGAATCAACTCATCACGGCTGACTCGATCACCTGTCACAATATGTAAGAGCATATTCATATATGCGTTAGGATCACCTAAACCATAAATGGCGGACACCGAAGCAACGATAATGGCATCCTTACGCTCAAGCAAAGCACGCGTTGCGGACAACCGCATCTGATCGATGTGATCATTAATAGCAGAATCCTTCTCAATAAAAGTATCAGATGACGGTACGTATGCTTCTGGCTGATAGTAATCGTAATAACTTACAAAATACTCAACAGCATTATGTGGAAAAAAAGCTTTAAATTCTCCATAGAGTTGAGCCGCAAGGGTTTTGTTGTGTGCCATTACAATAGTAGGACGTTGTAATTGCATAATCACATTCGCCATCGTATAGGTCTTACCAGAGCCTGTTACCCCTAATAGCAATTGATCCTTAAAACCTTGTTGTACTCCTTTAACAAGTTTCTCAATTGCTTGAGGTTGATCTCCTGCAGGCTCGTAATTAGTTACTAATTCAAATGGACGACTGTCACTCACTCGATAATTCTCGCTATACAGATGATGAAAATATGCAATAACACTGGTAATGCATGGCTTGCTTGCTCAAATCTTTATGATTTACTCATCTGATGATGAGGGTGAAAACCATAAATTCAATCAATTTTACTTGACCCTTACAGCAATCAATTGCACCATGAACTTAAATTGCATGTTGATGTAAAAAACTATGACTTACCAATATCACGATGAAACGATTATCAACAGTTTAAATGAAGATACAGTATTTGTATTTGGTAGTAATTTAGCAGGCACGCATGCAGGTGGTGCTGCAAAAATTGCACTTCAACATTTCGGTGCGGTTAAAGGTGCTGGCCGCGGCTGGGCTGGACAGAGCTATGCAATACCCACCATGAATGAGCATTTGCAACAAATGCCTCTATCCCAGATTGAACACTACATCAATGATTTTAAGATCTATACAAAAAACCACCCCAAGATTAAGTATTTTATTACAGCCGTTGGTTGTGGTGTAGCAGGTTACAAAGTTGCTGAAATAGCACCCATGTTCAAAGGTATATCAAAAAATGTGATTTTCCCGATTTCGTTTAAACCTTTCGTTGAACGAACCTTTCCTAAATTAAACCAACCTTTATTACATGCCATTTTTTCTTCTGAACTGCTGTTCGCGGATTCTTTAGAAACGGCATTTGAGCAACTTAATTTAAATGAATCTGAAAAGAAACTAGCCAATATTTTGATCGAAACGCCGATGTTCCCCGTGGACAGTAATGGACGTGAACGCATATTTGAAATCGAAGATATCCTCTATCATCTAAAAGATCAAACCTTCCAATATAAACCTAAGTCCGATCGTGCATTCATGATGGGTGGTGTGGTATTGGCTTTACTTGAACTCTACCAAATTAATGAACAAGATTTTGTTGATGTTTGGCAAGGGCTTAAGTCAATTTCTGCGCCAAAACCTGAGCATCGAGCAAAAAAATCAGTTTAATAAGATGTTGATTTTATAAGATTCATTCACTTATATTGTATAAATGAATGAATTTTAAACACCAAGGCTCGCATCTATGGATCATTTAGATCTGACCATCTTTGATTTATCTCCAATTGCGATGTGGCTACAAGACTTCAGCGGTGTTAAACAAATTTTCGAACAATGGACTGCTGAAGGTATTGAAGATATTGAAGCATATTTGATGGAGGATCACAGTCGTCTCCACCTTTGCTTGAGTACGATTCATACCTTACGTGTTAACCAAAGTACGCTTAAACTGTATGAAGCAAAAAACTTAGAAGAAATTTTAGAAAGTTTTCAGAAGTTCCTTCATCCTGAAGTCAGCACTTTCCAAATCCAATTTTTCGTATCACTTTGGAAGAATACTGAACATCATATTCCAGTGATCAATTATACGACCAATGGAAAGCGTTTAGATGTTCAATTACGCGGTATGAAATTAAAAGGTTATGAGGATAATTGGAAATGCCTACTCATGACCACCGAAGATATTTCCCAATATCAAAAAGCACGTCATTTTGCCGAATCTTTATTTACTTATAATCCAACAGCACTATGGATCATGGATTTTAGCCAAATAAAAAAAAGATTTGAGCTGCTCCATATGCAAAACATTGAAAATTTAGATCAACACATTCATCAACATCCAGAATTTGTTGTGGAATGCTTCGAGCAAATACAATTCATTGATGTTAATGAAGCGGCGCTCAAACTTTTTGCTGTGAAAGATAAATCTCAATTTTTACATCATTCTCATGATTTATTTGATATTAAACGTTTGGAAAATTTTAAAAGTCAGCTACTTCAATTGTGGAATCATGAAGAATATCAACAGCGTGAAAGTAGTTTCTACAATGCGAATGGAGAACAAATCTTCGTTTTAGAACAGTTAAATATTTTTCCACATAATTTAGATGATTGGGCGGTGATACAAGTCGCCCTTACAGATATCACTGAGCGAAAAAAATTAGAAAATCACTTACATTATTTGGGTCAACATGACATTTTAACGGATTTACATAACCGAACGTATTTTAATGAAGAAATTGAACGGATTGAGCAACTTGATCTCTATCCAGTGTCTTGTATTTACATTGACATGAACGGTTTAAAAATCATCAATGATCAGTTCGGACATGATGTCGGTGATCAGTATTTAAAAAACTTTGCCGAGATTCTTCAATTTGTCACCCACAAAAAAGATTTTTCAATTTCTAGAATAGGTGGCGATGAATTTGTATTATTGATGCCTCATGCCGATGTTGAGCAAGTTAAAATCCTAGTTCATGATCTTGAAACTCAAATACATCAGCATAATCTAGATCACCCTCATCTTTCTATCAGCGTTTCACTCGGACATGCCACAAGACTTAAAGGCGAAACCTTAGAAGATATGTTACGCCGTGCAGATAAATGCATGTATATTAACAAGCATCATTTTTATCAAAATAAAAATCTAACGAATTGAGCATAGGATTTAGCTCAACGTTAGCTTAGCTCAAAAAAGTGCCTTAAATCACAAAAATAACAAAAAATTTGAATTTTATATCAAAATAATTTAGTGCTATATTATCCACAATTTATTGTTTTAAAAGAAAAGTTCAAGGATAGTTATGGAGATACTTGATTCATCAATTTTTGATTTATCTCCTATCCCAATGTGGTTGGAAGATTTTAGTGCCATTCAAACCATCTTTAACCAATGGCGTAGTGATGGGGTCACTGATTTAGCTTTACATCTGCAGCAAAATCCAGATCTTGTGACTTTATGCGCACATCAAATTAAGATTGTTAAAGTAAATCAAAAAACACTCGATCTTTTTGAAGCACAAAGCCTTAAACATCTCACACAAAATTTAAGCACCATTTTCCAACATCAAATGTTTGATGCACATGTAGCGGAATTAGTTGCACTTTGGAAGGGTGAATTAGAGTTTACAAGTACAACCACTAATTTCACCCTGAGTGGTCAACCTTTAGACATAAAACTGCGAGCTGTCGTTTTACCTGGTTCAGAACAAAGTTTAGACCGTATTTTGCTTACTACAGAAGATATTAGTGGTTATATGCAAGCTCGGCGTTTAGAAGAAAAAAATCGTCGATTAGCTGAAGCAAGATTTAGTTATTCACCCACATCATTATGGGTTGAAGACTTTAGTCGCATTAAATTAAGACTCGATCATCTTAAATCAATTGGTATTGATGATTTCAGAATTTTTTTAGATGTCCATCAGGATTTCGTACAACAATGCATTGAAGACATTGTATTACTAGACGTCAACCAAGCAACATTGGATTTGTTCAAGGCATCGACGAAATCAGATTTATTTCAAAATCTAAAAAAAGTTTTCTCGAAAGAAATGCATCAAACTTTTAAGGAACAATTGATCGAACTATGGAATGGGAAAATTCATCATAGTCGTGAAGCGATCAATTATGCTTTGGATGGTTCAATTCGCTATGTTTTACTTCAATTCACTGTGTTTCCAGGTTATGAAGAAGATTGGGGACTTGTACAACTTGCCCTAACGGACATTACAGCGCGAAAAAAAGCTGAGAGCTATTTAGAATATTTAGGTAAACACGACGTTTTAACAAAACTCAAAAATCGCTCGTTCTACACTGAAGAAATCCATCGATTGGAACGCGCACTTATTCGCCCAGTTTCTGCAATTTTTCTAGATATGAATGGCCTTAAACCGATTAATGATCAATTTGGTCATGATGTAGGTGATGAGATTTTACGCAGAATGGGTAATATCTTAAGTAGAACGATTCACAATACCAGTTATACAGCCTCTCGAATTGGAGGTGATGAATTTGTTATCCTGATGCAAGGTGCAAATGAAACTACCGTTCAGTCGACGATTTTGACCATTCAAGAATTATTGAATATCGATAATCAATATTATTCTAACCATATCATCAGTGCATCAATGGGATTTGCTACAAGCCTTGAGAATGAAACAATTGAGGATATGTTAAAGCGTGCAGATCAATCCATGTATGATCACAAGAGACAATACTACAAATATTTATCCAATAAAAATCAATAGTTTACAATATTTATATTTTTAGATCATACATTTTATTTGCCCTTGAAACACTAGTCATTGCACTGGTGTTTTTTTTTGAAAAAAATCAATCTTATTCAGTTCTCATATAAGCTTTACTATATTTTTCATTAAATTATGACAAAAAATTCATGATCTTGTCTAACAAAAGCAATTGATTTTAAATTAATAAAATGTGATTCTCATCACACTTTAATCACAAACAATGATTAAAAACACTTTATTTTTATAAGAGACTATAACAATGGCTTTGTTCAATTATAAATCATTCGATTACTTACCTAACTTTAAATTAAGTTCAGTTCTCTCAATTCCAGCTCAACTCGTTGGTAATGGTCTAATCGCTGCCACCAATGCTGTGAATACTGTTCTTGATGTAGTATCTCCTATTGGTTTAGCAGGTAATGCTTTACTTGGCAAACCTTTCGAAGCAGTGCACGAACTTGGTGATAAAATTATTGATGCAGCTTCAGATGCAGTGAATTCAGTGGGTAAAGCACTTGGTGCAACCATCGAACCGAATGACACTCATCATAAAAATGAGTGGGAAGACAAAGAACTCAGCTTAGATAACATTTTAAGCCTTCCTGGGGATTTAATTGGAAACACCATTATCGGTGCAACCAATATTGCCAATGATATTCTTGATGCTGCTGCACCGATTGCTATTGCAGGAAATGCGCTTATCCCTGGTTTTGATGTTGTTCATAAAGCAGGTGATACGATTATTGATGCTGTCTCTGATGTGGCTCATGACATTGGCTCAGCGATTGGCGGGACAATTGAACCTAAAGATACTCATTATGATAATGAATGGTCTCAAGAGCTTCCATCAGCTACTGAAAACCTAAAATCAATTGTGAATACAGTTGCAAATCAAGTTGAAAATGCACTTGAACCTATTTTCGATTATGTTCCTGATTTCAAATTTAGCTCAGTACTTTCTATTCCAGCTCAGTTACTAGGTAATGGTTTAGTCACGACAGCAAATTTAGTCAATACAGTTTTAGATGTGGCTTCGCCTATTGGCCTAGCAGGTAATGCTCTACTTGGTAAACCATTTGAAGTTGTTCATGAGTTAGGTGACCGCATTATCGATGCAGCATCGAATTTACTCAGTGGTGCTGGTGAGGCCCTCGGCTCAAATGTAGAAGCAAAAGATACACACCACAAAAATGAATGGAAAGATGGCGAACTTAGCCTTGATTCAATTTTAAAAATTCCAAGTGAGCTGGTTGGTAATTTGATTATCGGCAAAGATGGCATCGTGAATGATTTATTAGATAGCGTTGCGCCATTGGTTAAAGTTGGTGATAAATTCATTCCTGGTTTCGAAGAAATTCATAAAGCCGGTGATGCAATCATTGATCAAATTTCAGACATTATCGTAAATATTGGTAAGGATATTGGTGCCACTCTTCCACCTTCAGACTCACATTTTGATCGAGAATGGGGGCAACCAAAACAACCAGATCAATCTAATCCATCAGATGACGGTCGTCCTAAATTCTACAAAATTGACAATCAATTCAGTTACCGCGTAAGTGAATCTGCATTTAAACAAGTTCAAGAACTATATAACAAGTTTATCTCAACTGGTTCTTTACAAGGTAAAAATTTCTGGCGCCCTATTTATACCGTGATCAAAGAAGATTTAGCATCAAATGACGCAGTTGATCAGGGTACTAAAAACTGGTTAAAAGTTGCTGAAGCTGTTGCAATAGCTGATCCTCAGAGCTTCCTTTATCAATATGTTCGCTTAGGAACAGGTAAATCACTCGCAGATAAAGGCATCTATATTACGGATGAACAATTCTGGCAAGCATCAAATGTATTGATCAAAACTTTAGCTGACAATTTCTTGAATGGCGTTAAAAATGCTGATGGCGAGACTGTTGTTCCAGCAGGATATTTACCAAGCTCTGATGGTAAGTTTGGATTGGTACTTATGGATGCAACTCAAGCTCTTGAAAACTTGGGTGGCGAGCTAGGTGATTGGACAGGTATCACACCATTAAGTATTCTTGATCACTATTTAGGTGTGGATACTTCACAATTGAACGGTGGTGATAGCCGTCCGTTTACTTGGTATTTAGAGCTATTAGGTGATGTGGTTAAAGCGAACTTAAAAGCTGGTGCGAGTATCTTTGATGTTGTGAATCAAATCGTGACTGAGGGCTTAAACTTCGTTGGACAATTCATCAAAGGTGAAATATTTGATGATGGCTTCTCTTCACGTGATCAACTTGTAAATACATTGACTCAACTTGCTTACGCATATGCAGGTGATTTAGCTGGTTCTGTAGCAGTAGCGACAAACTTATTTAACCCTAACACCAACATTATTACCACTTACTCAGTTTTCGGACGTACCTTAAACGGTAAAGATGGTAATGACATCATTAAAGGCGGTGTCGGCAACGATACGCTTGTAGGTGGTAAAGGTGATGACTTGCTCTTTGGTGGTTGGGGCAATGACATTCTAAAAGGTGGTGAAGGCATCAATGTCCTCGTAGGTGGTCGTGGTGACGATACCTATTATGTACAATCAAAATATGACTTCGTACTTGAACACAACTATGAAGGTACAGACACTGTCATTAGTTCTGCAGATCAGTATCAATTAACCGAAAATATTGAAAACCTTACGCTGATCAATCCAATCAAAGAACTTTTGATTGCTGGATCAGAAATTCAACAAAGTGGTACGGGTAACCAATCTGACAACATTATCACAGGTAGCAAATTCGTAAATAACGAACTAAAAGGCCTCGCTGGAGATGACACCTTAATCGCAAACGGGGGTCTAATTAACATCTTAAATGGTGGTATTGGTAACGACAAATTGTATGGCGATCTTGGTAACGAGACATACTATTTTGATCAAGGCTTTGGAGTAGATACAATCTATGAAAAAGGTGGTCAAGATACCATTCAATTTGGTGCTGGTATCTCAATTGATGATTTACTCGTTCAAGACTCTGGGAATGATCGTATCATCAAACTTAAAGATTCTGCTGATCAAATCACTATTAAAGATTGGGCTAAAGGTGAAGCACATCAAGTTGAATCAATCGTATTTAAAGACGGTTCTACATTCAACTTACTGACTCTAGATCAAAACTTAAGTTACGTGTAATTCTTCCCTGCAAAAAAATAGGTGCTTAAAGCACCTATTTTTTATCTTTTACCCATCGAGCGACGTGTACCACGTGGCGGCATCCATGTGCGATCAGCATAGCGCTGAGGCTTTGGACGTAGAACTTCGATTTCTTCATCAGCTTGCTTTGCGTCATTCACTTGCTTGATAGGAAATGGAAGATTCACTACAGGCTTCTTTTTGGGAGAATTTTCCGAACTCATTTGAGACTACTCATTTCAATCTAACGCTATTGTACGGAAATTTGTTTTTTTATGCGACCCACGTTGTTTAATGTGGATATGTATCATTGCATTAAAATTCGGTGAATTTCGTGATTTTTTGCTAATTTGCCTAGATATTGGACGACTAAAACATTCAATTTAAGCTAAGATAGTGTGCTTTTTATTTTTTAATCCCTATAAGAAGGAATACTGCCGTGGACGTACGTCTCTCTGATCGTGTCAATGCCATCAAACCGTCCCCAACGCTTGCTGTGACCAATAAAGCTGCAGAACTTAAAGCTGCTGGTAAAAACGTTATTGGCTTAGGTGCAGGTGAACCGGATTTCGATACACCACAACACATCAAAGATGCAGCAATTGCAGCGATTAACAACGGTTTCACTAAATACACCGCAGTTGACGGTACGCCAGGTCTTAAAAAAGCAATTATCGCTAAATTAAAACGTGATAATAACCTTGATTATGCTGCTAACCAGATTCTCGTTTCTTGTGGCGGTAAGCAATCATTCTTTAACCTTGCGCTTGCATTGTTAAATAAAGGCGATGAAGTAATCATCCCTGCTCCATTCTGGGTAAGCTATCCAGATATGGTGATCATCGCAGAAGGTGTGCCAGTTATTGTTAAATGTGGTGAAGAACAACGTTTCAAAATCACACCAGCTCAATTAGAAGCTGCAATTACTGATAAAACTCGCCTAGTTGTTTTAAACAGCCCATCTAACCCAACAGGTATGATTTATACCAAAGAAGAATTAGAAGCATTAGCTGAAGTTCTTCGTAAATATCCTGAAGTATATGTTGCTTCTGATGATATGTACGAACCAATTCGTTGGGACGACGAGTTTTATAACATTGCTACAGTTGCACCAGATCTTTACGATCGCGTAATCGTTCTCAACGGTGTATCTAAAGCATATGCAATGACAGGTTGGCGTATCGGCTATGCAGCAGGTCCTGCTAAATTAATCGGCGCAATGAAGAAAATTCAATCACAATCTACTTCTAACCCAACTTCAATTTCGCAAGTTGCGGCAGAAGCTGCATTGAATGGTCCTCAAGATGTACTTAAACCAATGATTGAAGCTTTCAAACGCCGTCATGATTTGGTTGTTAATGGCTTGAATGATATCAAAGGCATTACATGCTTACCTGCTGACGGTGCATTCTATGCTTATGCAAACATTCGTCCATTGATCCGTGCAAAAGGTTTAAAATCTTGCACAGAATTCTCTGCATGGTTATTGGAAGAAACTGGTGTTGCGGTTGTTCCTGGTGATGCATTCGGTTTAGGCGGTTATATGCGTATTTCATATGCAACAGCAGATGAAGTATTGGTTGATGCGCTTGCACGTATCAAAAAAGCAGCTGACTCAATCGAAGGCGTAGATGCAGCAATTGCTTCTATCGCAGCTGAAAAATAATCTGATAAATTAATCAGATCAAAAAGCCCGCGATTTTCGCGGGTTTTTTTATTAAATCTAAACCCCTTCATGCACCTACATAACCCAATACGCAACATAAAACCTTTTGGTTAATACGCTCTCTCACTGAAGCGAAAAAAGTGTGCTTTTAGGATTGGATAAACGTCGGAGGTTTTTTTAAAGCTATCCAAACATGATCCATCAGTGATCCAAATAGAATATTGAAATTTAAACACTATTCATAGTATCGATAGCTCATTCTGAAAGATCATATTTATCACTGAAAAATCCCATTTATAGATATGCTTTGCACCATCATATAGAAGTTGGAACTGATCTAAGTAACCATAATATGGGATTTAATTAATGAAAAATAAGTTCTAGAAACACCAATTCACCCTACTAAAGAAGATAAAATGACACAGGCTAACTTGGACTATATTAAAAAAAAATCAATTCACTCAACAATTTCAGATTTGACTTGTGAAAATTTGCCTAAACTGCAAGCTGTTTATTAAACAAATGCTTTGAAGGACGAGAACAACTTAGGCATTCAACATAATATTTAAGTGGTGACTTTAATAAAATCTCACTCACCGCATTCGATTCATTTAACCAAGCAAGCGATTTATTCGTGCCAAGAATGGCATTCCCTTTTATGGAGTAGATATAGACTTTATTTACGTTAGGTGTTAAGTCATTTGCTGCCAAATATTGTTCAAGCGTGAATGATTGATCTTGATCAACAGACCATTTTTCAGAAAACCACAGCTGTAATAACTCACCCAAAACCAGATGATGTTTTTTAAAAGGAAATACATCAATTACCGCGCCCTCTACTTCAATGAAATAAGAACTAGGCGAATTCAAGATAGACAGGTAATTTTGTTTATAGAATTCAAGATTAGAAAAGATCTGAGAAATGGTAAGCGTATTCATTCGCTTTCTCCTATTTTAGCCATTTAGTGCTGGCAAGTTGGTATAAATCCACACTGCTTAAAACTCTGTTTCAAGCGCTCTGTTGTTAAATAAATCTAACAAGCTCATTCTAAATTGGCAAGTAAATTTAAAAAAAACATTTTATTTGAGCAAATAAACAACATGCGGCTCAAAAGTGACAATTGTATGGCAATTTACACTTGACCCAATCTTAAATCCCCTTATAATCGCATTCAGATTCTCCAATAGCTCAGTCGGTAGAGCGACGGACTGTTAATCCGCAGGTCCCTGGTTCGAGCCCAGGTTGGAGAGCCAAATACTAAAAAGCCCAAGCATTTAAGACTTGGGCTTTTTTTTATGTCAAAAAAATCCCCCACTTGGGAGGATTTTCTCAACCATATTTTAAGCTGCTTTTGCTGGAACTCCACTGTGAAAACGGAAGGTTTCATCAGGTGTTAAGATGAGTTGCTTTTCAACTTCACGAATGTGCTCTATACGACTTTGAATATCCTCCTCAGGATCTTTCAATTTCGCAGTTTTAGCCACATCCAGAGCTAGAGCCAAATAATCCTCATAATGGCGTGATTCAGATTTTAGTAAGTAGCGATAATAGCGCCCTAATTCCTCATCGACTCTAGGCGCTAATGCATAAAAACGTTCACATGAGCGTGCTTCCACAAACGCACCAATAATTAAAACATCAATTAGCGCTTCTGGTTCATACGTCCGAATTTCTTTGCGTAAGCCACCCGCATAACGCCCAGCACTTAAACCGACCCATTGCTGCCCGCGCTTGTTCATAAACTCTAAAACCTGCTCATAATGCAGCATTTCCTCACGCACTAATTGAGCGAGCTTAACTTGTAAATCTACAAAAAAGCTGTATCTAAACATGAGATTCATGGCTGTACTGGCTGCTTTCTTTTCACAGTTCGCATGATCTTGCATCAAAATATCAAGATTATTTACAGCCTCATCTAACCAAGCTTGTGGAGTTTCGCAACCAAGGAAGCTTATGACAGGCTTCATTAATTCATCATAATCAATATTTGACATAGTACTCATCAATCTTATCGTGCAGCTTTGATTGCTGCTTTCATATCTTGAACTGCTTGCGTAAGTCCTTTGAAAACAGCATCGGCAATCAGAGAATGTCCAATATTCAATTCGTGTATTTGAGGAATTGCTGCAATAGGAGCAACATTGTCAAGATTAAGTCCATGCCCAGCATTTACGACCAAACCTTTAGCAGCAGCGTATTCTGTTCCACGGATAATACGTTGTAACTCTACCTGCTGTGCTTCTTCTGTTTCAGCATCTGCATAAGCACCTGTATGAATCTCAATAGTTGGCGCACCACAGGCAATTGCAGCATCAATTTGTTCAATATCAGCATCGATAAATAACGATACATCACATCCAATCGCTGCTAATTCCTGTGTAGCAGACTTAACAGCCTCAAAATTACCAACAACATCTAAGCCACCTTCGGTCGTGACTTCTTGACGCTTTTCAGGCACAAAACACACGTGATGCGGCTTTATTTCTTTAGCAAATGCCACCATCTCATCTGTCACTGCCATTTCAAGGTTCATGCGTGTTTTAAGTACAGGGCGCATGCGACGGACATCATCATCATGAATATGACGACGATCCTCACGTAAATGTAATGTAATGCCTTCAGCCCCTGCCTCTTCACAAATTAGTGCTGCCTGTACTGGATCCGGGTAGCGTGTGCCTCGAGCCTGTCTTAGAGTTGCAACATGATCAATGTTCACACCAAGCAATGCAGCCATAACATTTTCCTAATTTGATTTTGATTGAGCGTTTTGAATCCACAATTGACGACTTTTTAGTGGGCGATCACCCAATAATGAAGTAATCATTTGACGATATAATTTATTCAACAATTGTAACTGTTCAGCGTTGAAATCTGTACCATTTTCATAATTTATCATGCTGCGAATTTGCTCACCTGTCAGTGTAGCGGCACTTGAATACTGAACTGGTATGAAGCCTTCGTTTAATTGAAATTGATATTTTTGTGAAGTTAAAATTTCATTTTGGTGTGCATCTATCGAGTAATCAATCGCATAACCAAGCTCTTCTAGAAGTACGTATTCAAATTGACGAAGAATTTGCTTCAAGAATTCGTTAGGATTTGAATGTTGAGCTAATTTTTGTAAACTTTCTAATGTCTTGTGGTACTGTGCAAAAGTATCTGGCATTGCCTCTTCTAATGGACATAATCTCAATAAGATTTCATTTAAATAAAATCCTGAAAAGAATGCATCTCCATGAAAAAAAATAGGATGATTAACAATTTCTAATTTTGTGAAATTTTTTAATTCAGACTTACCTGTCGCTTGGAGTGCGATAGGCTGATATTGCGGTGGTGGAGGTTGTCTTAGTATGCCGTCAACTCGTCCATACTCTTCAGTGAATAAATGGACAATATGACTCCGCTCTCGATACTTTCGATGATGGATTAAGTATCCATGCAAAAGTTCATTTCGCATCGACTAATCTTATTATTTATCTTTCTTTAGTTCTTTTTCATCATCGTCATCACCATCGGGAATAACAGCCCCAACTACTGCTGCAGTACCTTTGACGACTCCTTTGGTGGTTTTATACGCAACTTTTACAGGAACTGTGACAACTTTATGAATGCAACCTTGTAAAACCAAAGCACATACAATTATCGCAACCATCTTCATCATCATCAGCTCCTATAACCGTTTAATCCTTAGATATCACTATACCCTAGGCTTTTTAATGCACGCTCATCATCAGACCAACCGCCTTTGACTTTAACCCAAAGGGTGAGCATGATCTTTTCTTCGAACATTTTTTCCATATCAGCACGTGCATCCATACCAATTTTTTTCAACTTTGATCCTTTTTCACCGATGACAATCGCTTTTTGCCCAGGGCGATCAACAAAAATCGTAGCATCAATATAGGTACAAGCAGGCTTCATACGACCAGTTTTCTCATTTAAAGTCGCTTCTTCTGTTTTAAACGATTCAATTTGAACCGTTAAATCATATGGAAGCTCTTCACCTAGTTGACGCATGATTTTTTCACGAATAATTTCAGAAGCTAAGAAGCGTTCAGAACGATCTGTGAGTTGATCTAGTGCATACAATGGTGGTTGAAACGGTAAGTATTTTTCGATCGTATCTCGAAGATGATCAAGGTTAGCGCCACGCAATGCCGATACCGGAACAATCTCAGCAAAATTCATTAATTTAGTACGTTCTTGAATTAGTGGTAATGCCTGATTTTTATTCTCAAATGTGTCCAATTTATTAATGACCAAGATGACAGGCATTTCGGCATTTTTGAGCTTCTCAAGGACTAATTCATCATTTTGAGTCCATTTGTCAGCGTCTACAACAAACAGTACAAGATTTACATCACGCAAGGCTGAATGAGCTGCACGATTCATCATTTTATTGATAGCACGGACTTCTTTCTTATGCATTCCAGGGGTGTCAACAAATACTGCCTGAGATTTCTCACGCGTATCAATACCCACAATCTTGTGTCGAGTTGTTTGAGGCTTACGAGACGTAATCGAAAGCTTCTGACCCAAAATATGGTTCATTAATGTAGATTTACCTACATTCGGACGACCTACAATTGCTACAAAGCCACTTTTGTAGTCTGAGGGAATTGTAGTACCTTGAGAACTAAAAAATTGATTGATTAAATCATTGCCGCTGTCTTGCGACTCGTGATCAGCATCGATGTGATCGGAATGAGTAGTCATGAAGACTTTTGCTCCAAAAATTTTAAAATTTCCGCCGCTACTGCTTGCTCAGCAAAACGACGACTTGAACCCTCACCCATACATTTTGGCAAGCCTTCAACCATACATTCCACTTTAAAATGTTGGTTTGGTGCATCACCCTGAATATCAACAACCTCATACACTGGGAGAGGTTTTTTACGAGCTTGAAGATACTCTTGTAAACGGGACTTAGGATCTTTCAATTGATCTGTTGGTTCAATATGATCTAAATAAGGTTCATACCATTTCAACACAATTGATTCTAACAACTTTAAATCTTGGCTATCAGTATAGATTGCACCAATAATCGCTTCGACTGTGTCAGCGAGTATCGACTCTCTATGATGACCACCAGATTTTAATTCACCAGTACTGAGTATTAAACTCTGACTAAGTTTCAAATCCGTTGCAATTTTGCCTAACGCTTCTTGTCGAACCAAAGTAGCTCGCATACGCGTCAGACGACCTTCGTTTTCATGTGGATAAGCATGATAAAGGTAATTGGCAATAATCATTCCTAACAATGAATCGCCTAGAAACTCTAGGCGTTCATAGTTATGTTTATGGCTAACCGATCGGTGTGTCAATGCAAGTTGAAGTAATTCAATTTTCTTAAACTGATAACCGATGCGACTCAGTAAGCGAGAATCACTTACTTTGAACTGACCTTTGATCAAAACTTTTCTCGAATGTGAGGACTAAATCAATATTAAATAAGAATGGCTTTCTTACTTCATATTTCTTTGTCACTTGTAAACCTTGTTTAGATTTGACAGTCGCAATATCTTTAAACTCAATGTCACGGATATTGTTCATGCTAAATTTCTGCCCCATTGTTGAAGCAAACTGTTGTGGTGTTGTCGCCTTTGAGCTGATTGCAACTTGCTCTTCAATCAATTGATTGATTAGTCGGTCATCCCAATAAGGCTGCCACAATGCTACGAGCACTTTAAGTCCAAATGCCGCAACAATTACCCCTAATAAAATCGCTGTATACGATGCACCACGTTGAGTGTTACGCATTTTTTATTATCCATATATTTGAAGATTACTGAATTTGACCATTACGACTGAATGATGGCAATTTCAAACCAGCTTCTTTATGCATCCATACATAAATTGCTTGTCCTGTTAAATTTGCCTCAGGTACGAATCCCCAGATTCGACTATCAGCACTCTGATCACGGTTGTCACCCATGGCAAAGTAATATCCTTTCGGAACAGTTACTTCCCAGCTTTGACCATTTGTTCTTACAAAGCGATCATTCGCAGTGGCAACATAAGGAAGATCTTGTTTGGTTTGTGCATAATTAAAATGCGCAATAATCGGGTTTTGACCTTCCAAATTACGAACCAAATACTTATGATCACCTAAAGTTTCATAATGATAAATTGAATTTGGCGTGTCTGAAACATCTTTTTCACGATTAAATTCAGTCGATTCCGTTACAACTTTTTCACCATTGATGGTTAATTGATTATTCTCAAAAACGATATGATCACCAGGTAAACCAATAATACGCTTAATATAGCTAATTGATGGGTTTGGTGGATATCTAAATACCGCCACATCACCACGTTCAGGCTCATTGACATTCAACACTTTGGTGTTGCTAATCGGTAAACGAACACCATATTGATATTTGTTCACCAAGATATAATCACCTGTTTCCAATGCCGGAACCATGGATTCAGATGGAATATTATAAGGTTCAAAGAAGAATGAACGCAGCACTAACACAACTGCAAGTACAGGCCAAAAATCATATGCCCATGTAATAATGAAATTTTCATTCCCTTTTCCTTTGGTTGCTCTTTGTTTGAGCACCAATTTATCCAGCAACCACAATCCAAAAAAGATTAGGGTTGCAGGTACGAGAATGAGGTTAAAATCAAAATCCATGGGATATTCCTTGTTGTTATCGCTCTACTTTTAACACAGCTAAGAAAGCTTCTTGTGGGATTTCTACACTACCCACCTGCTTCATACGTTTCTTACCTTCTTTCTGTTTAGCGAGAAGTTTCTTCTTACGTGAAACGTCACCACCATAACATTTTGCCAATACGTTCTTACGCATTGCTTTTACTGTTGAACGCGCGATAATTTGAGCACCAATCGCAGCTTGAATCGCCACATCAAACATTTGACGAGGAATCAAATCTTTCATTTTTTCTACAAGTGCAATACCACGATGACGCGCATCTTGACGGTGACAAATCATTGCCAATGCATCAACTTTTTCACCATTGATCAAGACATCTACTTTTACAAGAGAAGAAGACTCAAAACGGATGAAGTTATAATCTAATGATGCAAAACCACGTGAACATGATTTCAATTTATCAAAGAAATCCATCACGACTTCAGCCATTGGTATCTCAAATGTAATGGCTACTTGGTTTGCCATAAACTTCATATCTTTTTGAACACCACGTCGCTCAACACACAACGTCATTACATTGCCAAGATATTCTTGTGGCACAAGGATATTACATTCTGCGATCGGCTCACGAAGGTCTTCTACAGTAGATCCATCTGGCATTTTTGATGGACTGTCGATATAAACTGTCTCACCACTCTTCATGACAGCTTCGTAAATTACAGTCGGTGCCGATGAAATCAGGTCTAGATCATATTCACGCTCTAAACGCTCTTGAACAATCTCCATGTGCAGCATACCCAAGAAACCGCAACGGAAACCAAATCCTAATGCATCTGAACTTTCAGGTTCAAAGAATAATGCTGAATCGTTAATTTGCAGTTTTTGTAATGCTTCACGGAAAGGTTCAAATTCACTCGAATCAATTGGAAATAAACCAGCATATACCTGTGGTTTAACTTTTTTGAACCCAGGTAAAGTTTCTACTTCCGGCGTTGTAGCAAGTGTAATCGTATCACCAACTGGCGCACCAAAAATATCTTTGATACCAGCAATCACAAAGCCGACTTCACCTGCTTCTAAAATATCAGTTTCTGTATGTTTAGGATTGAAAATACCGACAGAGGTAATGATGTGCGTTTGACCTGTTGATTTCATCAACATTTTATCGCCTTTACGCACACGACCTTGCTTAATACGAACTAAGGATACAACACCTAGATAGTTGTCAAACCATGAGTCAATAATTAAAGCTTGAAGCGGCGCTTCACGGTCACCCGTCGGAGCAGGAATGGTATTCACAAGTGTTTCTAAAACCCCTTCGATTCCTAATCCAGTTTTAGCTGAACACGTAGGTGCTTCAGTTGCTTCAATTCCGATAATGTCTTCAATTTCTTGAATAACACGCTCTGGTTCAGCTTGAGGTAAATCAATTTTATTGAGTACTGGAAGAACCTCAAGACCTTGCTCAATAGCTGTATAACAGTTTGCAACTGACTGAGCTTCAACACCCTGAGCTGCGTCTACAACTAAAAGTGCACCTTCACAAGCAGCAAGCGAGCGCGAAACTTCATATGAGAAGTCAACGTGCCCAGGTGTATCAATAAAGTTCAGTTGATATTCTTCGCCATTAGGGTGTGTATAATAAAGCGTCACAGATGCAGCTTTAATGGTAATCCCGCGCTCACGCTCAAGCTCCATTGAGTCTAGAACTTGCGCTTGCATTTCGCGATCTTGCAAACCACCACAGGTCTGAATAAAACGGTCAGCTAAAGTTGACTTCCCGTGATCAATGTGAGCAATGATCGAAAAGTTACGTATATTTTTGATATTTACGGATTTTTTAGCTTGCGCCATGGGTTACCTTGAACAATAAATTGCGCTATGCATGAAATAAAAACTACATAGCAAAAGCTGTTTAACAAATTGCGGACGATTATAGCAGATGGATTTTTCAAAGTATTCATAATAATGAACACCATGTGGTGAAATATTTAATTCGTCCGACTCAAGCAATTCTTTAGTTAGCGGGTAAAGAATAATCTTGAGTGAAATCCAAAGGATTTAATACCTCAGAAATAGGCTGATAAGCTTGAGTAAATGTTGGCGATAATCGTTTAGGTCTGCCTGTCGCAATCTCTACACAGGCCCATTTGGTATTTCCCACAAATAATAATGATTGGTCTGAAGGTCTAAAAAAAGCGTACTGACGGAATGAATACATCGCATTCAAATCATTAAGCCAAGTTCTTAAAATAATTTCATCATTTTCAAAACACGCCTTTCTGTAATTCATGTGATGCTCAACAGCAACCATGGCATGTTTGAGTTCTAGATATTGCTCAACCCCCAAACCCAGTTGTTGAATATGTGCTGTTGCAACATCTTGCATCCATTTTACATACACCACATTATTCACATGACCTAAAATATCAATGTCTTGTGCTGTTGCTTTTATTTTAAGGTCAAAGATTGTACTCACTGTATTCCCTTGTATTGCGTATTCATCATCAACATTCGAAAAGAGTTTAATATAATTTTAGGGTTAAATAAAAAAGACCTTGCTGTCGCAAGGCCTTTTATTCAATTTATGTTTATTTGATTCTTAATCCGATCATGGCATTTCGCCCTTCACGGATGATACCCACTCGTGCAACTGTATTCGTTTTAAGATTAGCCACCGCTTCCACAAAATCTTGTGTTGTACTTACATTCTTACCATTAATCGAGGTGATCACATCACCAGCCATAATACGAGATTGTGCCGCCAAACCTCCGCGTACAACCTCTTGAATGTAGACACCACCTTTAACACCAAGGCGTGTTTTTTCAACAGGTGC
This sequence comes from Acinetobacter sp. ANC_7512, assembly GCF_056779935.1. Classification (NCBI taxonomy): domain Bacteria; kingdom Pseudomonadati; phylum Pseudomonadota; class Gammaproteobacteria; order Moraxellales; family Moraxellaceae; genus Acinetobacter; species Acinetobacter sp. ANC_7512. The sequence continues at coordinate 67,672 of NZ_JBWYIX010000005.1, forward strand.
AAGTTCGCGTATCGCAACACCTAATGTAGGTCCGCGTTTTTTAGCTTCACTTACATTTTGCGCTTGTGCAGGTGTTTCATCTGGTGCTGATGCAAGTGTTGCTGAAATCGTACGTACACGTTCATCACGCAAGATTTCTAACTGAATTTTTTGATTTGGCTGTGTTCTATTTAAGTAATTTAATAGCTCACTCGTTCTTGAAATTGCAGTTCCATTGTATTTCAAAATAATATCATTTTGCTTTAAACCAGCGCGCTCTGCTGGGGAGTTTGGCGCAATTTCTGTAATTAAAGCACCTTCAGGTTTTGGTAGTTTATAAGCTTCTGCGAGATTACGATCAATCTCTTGTAAATGAATACCAAGATATGAGCGAGTAACTTTACCATTTTTCTTTAATTGATCCGCCACATCCATCGCTACATCGATTGGAATGGAGAATGACAATCCCATATATCCGCCAGTACCACTGAAAATACGAGAATTCACACCAATCACTTGACCTTGTTGATTAAACAATGGTCCCCCAGAGTTACCAGGGTTTAATGCGACATCGGTTTGAATAAACGGAACTGATGTTTCACCCAACATATTTCTTGATTTGGCACTGACAATCCCTGCAGATGCCGAGTATTCAAAACCAAACGGTGAGCCAATGGCGAGAACAGGTTCCCCAACTCTTAATTGGTCGATATTCCCAGTCGAAAGTGCTGGGTAGTTCGTACCTTCAACTTTCAGTAATGCCACATCAGTACGTTCATCACTACCAATAACTTTGGCATCAATCTCGCGACGATCATTTAACATGATGGTGATTTGTGAAGCATTTTCTACAACATGATGGTTGGTAATCAGGTAACCATCACGACTAATAAAAAATGCACTCCCAAAACCAGTTTTCTCTTGAGGAGCTTGGCGCTGCGGAATAATAATTTGATTGCCGAAGAATCGTTTCAGTAGTTCAGGTACTTGTTGTTGAAGAATTTCTTCTTGTGTCATTTTCTTAACAACATTCACGCTGACGACACCCGGACTTACTCGCTCTACAAGATTTGAAAAGTCAACAGTAGCCGCCGCTTGAGTTTGTACTGCCGCAGTAAAGACTGCAGCAAAAAGTCCTGATGCTATAACGCGATTTTTCATGTTAAGTGAACTCTCATTTATGATTCTTGGATAAAATAATTTTTAGCACAATCAAAATTCTCTGTGCGTAAATAAATGTTTCTATATTAATAGAAAACAATACTTTACTTAAAATATGATTAAAAACTATTAGTTCAAGTGCATAAAAAAAAAATTGATCAATCAAACTCTTGAATTTTGCTTTGAAAAAGAGCCATATTAACGCACTTTTAAAATTCAGTTTGCGAATGGAAATGCCGAAAAATACAAGTACGCATCAATTTGATGTGATTATTGTGGGCAGTGGCGGTGCGGGTTTAAGTCTAGCACTCTCATTACCTGATCATTTTAATATCGCAGTGTTAGCAAAATCTCATTTGAAAGATGCCAGCACGTATTATGCACAAGGAGGCGTTGCAGCTGTTCTTGATGAGGCTGATTCTATTCAACAACATATTGATGACACGCTCATTGCAGGTGCTTATCTCTGTGAAAAACAAGCTGTTCAACACACGGTTGAAGGAGGAAAACCCTCTGTTGATTTTTTACTGAAACAAGGTGTTAAATTCACACTAGATGATGAAGATAACTTGCATCTCACACGTGAAGGTGGGCATTCTCAGCGCCGCATTATTCATTCCGCAGATGCAACAGGGAAAGCAATTTCAACCACTTTAGTTGAACGGGCACAAGAAAAAAACAATATTCACATCTTTGAAAATTACATTGCGATTGACCTCATTACAGCGCATAAGCTGGGGCATTTGAATCAGGAAAATCGTGCTTTAGGCTTATATGCTTTAGATGAGCAAACCGAGCAAGTGCATACTTTCTTAGCACCATTTACTGCACTGGCATGTGGCGGTGCCATGAAAGCATATTTATATACCTCTAACCCTGATATCGCTACAGGCGATGGTATTGCAATGGCATATCGTGCTGGATGCCGCGTCGCCAATATGGAATTTAATCAATTCCACCCAACCTGTTTATATCATCCTCAAGCACGTTCCTTCTTAATTACTGAAGCAATGCGTGGTGAAGGCGCTTATCTTCGTTTACCTGACGGCGAACGCTTCATGCTTCGTTTCGATGAACGTGCAGAGTTAGCACCACGTGATATTGTAGCTCGAGCTATCGACTACGAAATTAAAAGATTGGGTATACGACATGTATGGCTAGATATTACCCACAAAACCCCTGAGTTCATTAAAGAGCACTTCCCTACGTTGTATGCTCGCCTACTCGAACTGGGTATTGATATTACCAAAGATATGATCCCAGTTGTGCCAGCAGCGCACTACACCTGTGGTGGTGTCGTAGTCGATGAACATAGTCAAACGGACATTCAAGGTCTATATGCGATTGGTGAGACGTCTTATACAGGTTTACACGGCGCCAACCGTATGGCAAGTAACTCACTTTTAGAATGTTTTGTATATGGCATGAGTGCAGCAAAGCATATTCAAGATCAACATCAAAATATTATAGATCACTATGAAGTTCCTGAATGGGATGCTTCTCAAGTCATGAATCCTGATGAAGACGTTGTCATTTTGCAAAACTGGGATGAGTTACGTCAGACCATGTGGAACTATGTAGGTATTGTACGAACGACCAAACGTTTAGAACGTGCATTACATCGCGTTGAAATGCTGAAACATGAAATCACCGAATATTATCAAGATTATCATGTCAGTAAAAATCTAATTGAGCTTCGTAACCTTGTACTCGTTTCTGAGATGATTATACGTTGTGCGATGCAAAGAAAAGAATCACGCGGATTACATTACACTTTGGACTATCCTGAGCCTTCGCAAGAATTACGAAAAACCGTACTCACCCCACCAAATTTTGAAGTGGAAACACCTTTAGTTGAGGTTTAAGTTCAAAATAAAAAAAGCGAGTTCATACTCGCTTTTTTATGCCCTTTTGGGAGGAATTGAGTAAGTCCCAGTAACGTGAGCTATCGGCTCATCATCCCCAATAGAGTACAAGTAAACCTCTCCGACAACTAGAGTTTTGCCAACTTTCATTAATTTACAAACACCCTTGATGTCACAACCACCTTTCGGTTTTTTAAGAAAGTTTATATTCATATTGGTCGTCACTGTAAGACCTACAATACCAATTTCTCCCAGTATTGCGATATACAATCCATAATCGGCTGCTGTCATCATAGTCGGACCTGAAACTGTCCCTCCAGGTCTTAAATCATTTTCATCAACATGATAAATGACTGTAGCACCACGTGGCTCTACTGACACTATTTCACATTTTTGGAGACTTTGTGGAAATTCGGTTTGTAGGAATTTGAATATTTCTTCTTTATTACTGATCATATTGAGTCTAATCGTTTTTCCATAAACAATGACTCAATATAAATCATATTTGCTTTTTTAATTAGCACTTATGCTCAGCTTTCCATGAACTAATTCGTTCAATTGCATCATTAAATACTTGCTCAGGACTTTGTGTTGCATCAATACGCTTAACACGATTCGGCTCTAACTGATGCAATTCAGCAAATCCTGCACGTACTTTTTCAAAAAAAGCTGCTTTTTCTTGTTCAAACCGATCCAATGCTCCACGCGCTCGTGCTCGTTGCATTCCGAGCTCAGTCGGAGCATCCAACCAAAATGTCAGGTCAGGCATTTTTAGGACAAAGTTTTGGTTTAAAAGCGCTAATTTTTCACGGCTTAATCCACGACCTGCACACTGATACGCGAAACTGCTATCACAAAATCGGTCACATAACACAATCGAACCATTTTCAAGTGCAGGTATTATGACTTGTTGCAAATGTTGCGCTCGAGCTGCGTACATCAATAATAGTTCAGTATCATTACTCATTCTTTCTTCATGATTCACCGTCAGAAGTACGGAACGAATTTGCTCAGCGAGCGGAGTACCACCTGGTTCACGAGTTAGAACAACTTGCTTTGATTGCTCAAGGAAGTAGTCACGAATTTTATGGATCAATGTCGTTTTACCAACACCTTCTGTGCCTTCAAAGCTAATAAACACGTCTATTTTACCCCTTATTTTTTAGATCGAATCACAGCAAGATATTCTTGAACAGCGCGATTATGGTCATCTAGATTGGTACTGAATTTGTGACCTCCATTTCCAGTCGCCACAAAATAAATATAGTCAGAATGATCTGGATGCATTGCCGCTTCGATCGCTTTATCACTTGGTAATGCGATCGGTGTTGGTGGCAATCCGTAAATCGTATATGTGTTATATGGTGTCGGCGTTCTTAAATCTTTACGGGTAATGTTGCCCGTATATTGATCGCCCATGCCATAAATTACGGTTGGATCAGTTTGTAAACGCATACCTATTTTTAATCGACGAACGAATACGCCTGAGACTTTATCTAACTCATGATCAACATTGGTTTCTTTCTCAATAATTGATGCCATGATGAGCGCTTCATATTTATTTTTATAAGGCAAATCAGAAGCTCGTTTTTCCCAGGCTTTATCTAGTGCCTTCATCTGATGTTGATACAAATCAGTTAAAATTTTACGATCTGTTTCACCCTTCGCAAAAAAATAAGTATTAGGCGCAAATAAACCTTCTGGATGTGAAAATGGAATATTCAATTCCTTTAATATTTCTGCATCACTCAAATGAACCAGCTCTTTCGTCACCAATTCATCATTTTTGAGTGCATTTTTTAACTGCTTAAATGTTGTCCCCTCAATGACCAAAATTCGATTCAGTTGTGCATTTTCAGAATTCGAAATCATGTCTAGAACTTGACGGACACTCATTCCCTCTTTAACTTCATAAACTCCAGCTTTCATGCTGTCATGAATCATCAATCGTTGATAAATCTTTAAAATAATGGGAAATGAAACTTGTTTATTTTGAGCTAAACGATCAATAAATTGTGAGTAAGTATCACCATGATTAATCGCGAGCATTTGCTTTTTACCCTCTACAGGATAATCCTTCCATAGACTTGTAGATAGAATCATGGTTGCGAGCAACATTAGGCCTGCAATAATGAGTAAAAGCGCTTTAGGTTTAAAGGATGTCTTGCTGTTCTTTTTCTTTGTTGATTTCTGAGGAGAGGACATAAGCTTTAAATCTGATTAAGTTGAAGGTGGTGAAAAAGATCAATACACGCTTGTGTATCTAATCGACGATCATCAAGGCAAGAGGCGATTTTCATTGGGTGGAGCGCATTACAATAAAATACACTTTGAATGTGAGGAAGCTCATTCAAATCAATTACTCTTTTTTGGAACGTTATACCATAATGATTCATGCGCTCCAAAATTTCAGCACGCATCACCCCATGAACGCCATTATAACGAAGTTCAGGGCAAATCCACGTATCATTCAATCGTATAAAACAGTTGCTGCTGATTCCTTCAACAATATAGCCTTGCACATCTGTAACTAAGGCTTCTTGAAAACCCTTCTCATCAGCTTCCTGCTTTAGTAACACTTGTTCTAACCGATTCAGTGATTTAATTCCCACCAATTGTGGCATGGTTAAACCCATTACTCGCTCAAGTAAACCACTCTCAATGACTTCATAGTGATGATCAGTCACGTTTTGCGGATAATAATACAACCAAAGATCTGCTGAATGATGAGGTAAACTGTATCCTCGTTGCCCCTCGCCTCGACTCAGTACAATTTTAATGGTCCCGTTTAATTGATCATACTTTTGCTGTAAACACTGGATAGACTCAGAAATATAGTCAAGATTAGCTTGAAGTGACAATCGCTCAATGGCGGTATTCAATCTTTTTAAATGACGTTCAAATAATTCAATTTTATTATTTCGAATTCTCGCCGTGGTAAAACAGCCATCCCCATAATGGAAGCCACGATCCAAAATAGATATTGCATCCATTGGCTTGGCATTTTTTAAACAGATCATTTCAAGCAACCTCATTCCGTTCTCATAGTGTAAAAAGTCACTCACAAAATGAATAGCTGTTTTGATCATAACTTTTTCATTTCTTCTTATTTTTTTATTTTAAAAAATTTCCCTATGCTCAAATCATCAAAAAACGACAAACACATAGGAATAATGATGCGTTCTTTTAAAATTGGGGTCATTGCAGCTTTACTTTCAGTCACTTCTGTTTCTACACTCGCAAAAGATTTTTTAAATGTTTCATATGATCCAACTCGCGAACTTTATGACAACTTTAATAAAGAGTTTGGAGCATATTGGAAAAAGCAGACTGGTCAAGATTTGAATTTTAAACAATCTCATGGTGGATCTGGTAAACAAGCGCGTGCGGTCATTGATGGCCTAGATGGAGACGTCGTGACTCTCGCACTCGCAGCAGATATTGATGCGATTGCTGAAAAAACTAATTTATTACCAAAAGACTGGCAGAAAAAATTTCCACAGAACTCTACACCCTATACCTCAACCATCGTGTTTTTAGTCAAAAAAGGCAATCCCAAAGGGATCAAAGACTGGGGAGACTTGATTAAAAATGATGTTGGAATTATTACGCCAAACCCTAAGACATCAGGTGGTGCGCGTTGGAATTACTTAGCAGCATGGGCTTGGGCAAAACACCAACCCGGCGGTAACGATGCTAAAGCACAAGAATTTGTACGAAAAATTTATAAAAATACTAAAGTGCTAGACTCTGGTGCACGTGGTGCAACAACAACTTTTGCAGAGCGTGGCATTGGAGATGTACTCCTGGCTTGGGAGAATGAAGCACATTTAGCTCTTCGTGAACAACCTGGAAAATTTGAAATCATTACACCAACACTTTCCATTCTTGCTGAGCCCCCTGTAGCAATTGTTGAGAAAAATGCGCAAAAAGATGGCAACCTCAATGTAGCAAAAGCCTATTTGAATTATCTGTATTCTCCAGCTGGTCAAACTATTGCTGCCAAAAACTTTTATCGACCACGAAATGCAACGGTACTTTCAAAATATCAATCCGTGTTTAAACCTTTGAAATTAGTCACGATTGATAAAGAGTTTGGAGGTTGGACAAAAGTCCAAAAACAACATTTTGATAATGGCGGGATATTCGATCAAATTGTCAAAGCAAACAGTAATAAATAAAATTAAGATTTAAGCTTTAACTTATGACGTGCCGATCATATTCATGATCGGCATTTTTTTAACAACACATCTAAATCTTTTTTTTTCATATAAAATTCATTTTTAATTATTTTTTATGCATAAAGATTAGATTTATTCTAGCGCCATGTAACAGAATATTTTCTTTTGAGGTTGCCATGCGCTTTTCAGCTAAATTAAAACTTGGGGTTCTCGCAGCTTTTGTTTTGGCTGCTTCGCTTAGCGCTTCCGCTAAAGATTTATTAAACGTCTCTTACGATCCTACTCGTGAACTCTACGTAGAAGTAAATAAAGAATTTGGTGCGTATTGGAAATCTCGGACTGGGCAAAACGTCAACTTTCGTCAGTCACATGGCGGTTCAGGTAAACAAGCGCGTGCAGTCATTGATGGTTTAAATGCAGATGTCGTGACTCTCGCACTTGCAGCTGACATTGATGCGATTGCTGAAAAAACCAATTTATTACCAAAGGATTGGCAGAAGAAATTCCCACATAACTCGACACCCTACACTTCCACAATTGTTTTCCTCGTCAAAAAAGGAAATCCAAAAAATATTAAAGACTGGGGTGATTTAGTAAAACCGGGTGTGGACATTATTACACCAAACCCTAAGACGTCAGGTGGTGCACGTTGGAATTATTTAGCGGCTTGGGCGTGGGCTAAACACCAACCAGGTGGAAATGACGCCAAAGCGCAACAATTTGTTCAACAAATTTATAAACAAACCAAGGTCTTAGATTCGGGCGCTCGTGGCTCAACTACAACTTTTGCTGAACGTGGTATTGGCGATGTTTTGCTTGCTTGGGAAAATGAAGCTCATTTAGCACTGCGTGAACAACCAGGTAAATTTGAAATTGTGACGCCAACACTTTCTATACTTGCTGAACCACCTGTAGCGATCGTTGAAAAAAATGCAGCAAAATCAGGCAATAAATATTTGGCGCAAGGTTATTTGAATTTCCTTTATTCTCCTAAGGGACAACATATTGCCGCGAAGAATTTCTATCGTCCGCGTAATCAAGCTGTATTAAAACAATATTCATCAACATTTAAGCCACTGAAATTGGTCACAATTGATCAAGAGTTTGGTGGCTGGGCGAAAGTACAAAAAGCTCATTTTGAGAATAATGGTATTTTTGACCAAATTACTAAAGCCAATAACACAAAAAAATAATCAGTGGAGCATGACATGATACATACACTCATTGTACCCGGCGTCGGCGGAAGTGATGAAAATCATTGGCAATCATGGTTGCAACGTCAAGTCATGCCATGCTCACGTGTTCAACAAGATGATTGGAACTTTCCCCTACTTACAGATTGGATCAATCGTTTTGTAGAAAAAATTTCGCAGATTGATGCACCCATCCAGATTGTTGCACATAGTTTTGGCTGTTTAACGTCTGTCGCTGCTCTGCATCAGCATCCTGAAATAGCACAGAAAGTTAAACAACTGGTTTTAGTTGCACCAGCCAATCCAAGTCGTTTTGGTGAAAATGGTTTTGCTCGTTTGAGTTTGACTGATTATAGTTTTTACTTTCATCAAATTAAGATTAGCGTTCCCACAAAAATGCTCATCAGTGAAAATGATCCGTGGTTAGGTTTTGAGGATGCAAAAAAATTAGCAAAATCATGGGGTGTAAAACCGATTAACTTAGGTCAAGTTGGTCATATTAATGTTGATTCAGGATTTGGACCATTTCCAGAGATCTTCGATTTTTTGATTCATGATAAGCTGTCGAACTATATCAATAGTATTGATAATGGCAAGTTGTATTACAAATTTGCAATTTAAAGTTCGCCACTTATTCTTGATAAATTTTTCAATTCAATTGCTTATTGATTTCGGTAAGCTTTTTCTCTCATTTGAGGAGTAGTCATGTCGCAGCGATCCCGAGTGCTGCCAGGATTTGGTCTATCTCTAGGCTTTACCCTAGCGTATTTATCTTTAATTGTGCTCATACCATTGTCGGCTGTTTTTATTAAGTCTTTAGGTATTGGCTGGGAAGGTTTATGGGAGATTTTAAGTTCCGAGCGTATCTTAAAATCATTACAACTAAGTTTCAGTGCTGCACTTATTGCTGCCTTCATTAATGTTGTATTTGGCTTATTACTCGCTTGGTGTCTCGTGCGCTATAGTTTCCCTGGTAAAAGAATTGTTGATGCATTGGTTGATTTACCCTTTGCGTTACCAACAGCTGTTGCTGGGATTGCATTAACATCTTTATATGCTCCGACAGGCTGGATTGGTCAATATCTTGAACCCTTAGGAATTAAAGTCGCTTATAGTCCTATTGGGATTACATTAGCGCTGATATTTATTGGATTACCTTTTGTGGTTCGTACAGTACAACCTGTGCTAAGTGACTTAGAGACTGAACTTGAAGAAGCAGCGTCAGCATTGGGTGCAAATCGACTACAAATTGTAACCAAAGTGATTTTACCGATTCTTTTCCCTGCATTAATCACAGGATTTGCTCTCGCATTTGCCCGTGGCGTGGGTGAATATGGTTCGGTCATCTTTATCGCAGGTAACCAACCCTTCGAAACTGAAATTGCGCCATTAATGATTATTTCTCGATTGGAAGAATATGACTATGCAGGTGCAACGACGATCGCCGTTGTCATGCTCCTTATTTCATTCGCTATCTTGTTCTTGATTAACTTGTTACAAGCATGGGCGAGTCGTCGTACAGGGAGAACTGCACAATGAGTTTGAATACAAATAGCAATGCTTTAGCTGAAAAGTTGCAATCTCGTGATGCGACGCGAGAACCGACTTGGGTTCGTTATACACTCATTGTCATTGCCATGATTTTCTTCCTCAGTTGCTTAATTCTGCCTTTGATTTTAGTTTTTGTTGAAGCATTCAAACAGGGTGTCGGCGTTTATGCGCAAGCTTTAGTTCATCCAGACACGTTGTCGGCTGTAAAGCTCACCTTACTAACAGCTGCAATTGCTGTACCGCTCAACGTAGTATTTGGTGTGGCGGCGGCTTGGTCTGTTGCGAAATTTAATTTCCGTGGTAAATCCATATTAACCACGATTATTGATATGCCTTTCTCAGTATCACCTGTAATCGCAGGTTTGATGTTGGTATTGATGTTTGGTACTCAAGGTTGGTTCGGTGGATGGCTGATGGATAACGACATTAAGATTCTATATGCCGTTCCAGCAATTGTACTAGCAACCATCTTTATTACAGTTCCTTTTGTGGCGCGTGAGCTCATCCCCCTGATGGAAGCTCAAGGTACAGAAGAAGAGGAAGCGGCAATCGTTTTAGGTGCTTCAGGCTGGCAAACTTTTTGGAAAATCACGGTTCCAAATATTAAATGGGGCTTGATATACGGGGTTATTCTTTGTAACGCACGTGCAATGGGTGAATTCGGGGCAGTCTCTGTAGTATCGGGTCATATTCGTGGAGAGACCAATACATTGCCACTGCATGTAGAGATTCTCTACAACGAATATACCTTTAGTGCAGCATTTGCTGTTTCATCCCTCTTGGCTTTATTGGCGATTGTGACATTGATTCTTAAAACATGGGTCGAAATTCGCCAAGAGAAATTAAGCAAACGTAATGAAGATTCTACAGTTTAAAGGAAGTATCCGATGAGTATTCAAGTTAAAAATATTGAAAAACACTTTGGTGCTTTCCATGCACTAAACAATATCTCCCTAGATTTTCCTGATGGTCAACTCGTTGCATTGTTAGGACCTTCAGGCTGCGGTAAAACGACTTTACTTCGCATTATTGCTGGTCTTGAATCTGCTGACAGCGGTCAAGTGATCCTTGAAGGTCAAGACTCAACGAATGTTCATGTTCGTGAACGTCAAGTTGGCTTCGTATTCCAACATTATGCTTTATTCCGTCATATGACAGTATTTGACAATATTGCTTTTGGTTTACGTGTTCGTCCACGTTCTACACGCCCCTCAGAATCTGAAATAAAAAAACGGGTTACACGACTACTCGATTTAGTTCAATTAGGATTCTTAGCAGATCGTTATCCAGCACAATTGTCTGGTGGACAGCGTCAACGTATTGCACTTGCACGTGCGCTTGCAGTTGAACCTCGTGTACTACTTCTGGATGAGCCATTTGGCGCACTTGATGCTAAAGTTCGTAAAGAGTTACGTCGCTGGCTGAGAACTTTACACGATGAACTTCACATCACCTCGATTTTTGTAACTCACGATCAAGAAGAAGCGCTTGAAGTTGCAGATCAAATCATTGTAATGAATAAAGGCAATGTTGAACAAATTGGCTCACCTCGTGAAGTTTATGAAAAACCAGCAACGCCTTTTGTATTTGACTTCTTAGGTCAAGCGAATAAGTTCGAAGGTCATAATCAAGCGGGAATCGTACAGATCGGAAATGATCGCATTCAACTGCCTTTAGCTAAAGATGCGCCTGAAGGTAAAGTGATTGCCTTCATTCGACCAGATGAGTTCCAAATTCATGCTCAACCTACAGATAATGCAATTCAAGCAACGTTCTTACGTGAAGTTTGGATTGCAGGAAAAGTGGTTGCCGAACTTCAAGGTCAATATGGCAATCTCATCGAAATTCTACTCACTCCAGATGAAGCTAAACTGCATCAATTCCGCCCAAATCAATCGGTTTGGTTAACGACTAATACATTGCACTTATTTGCACAAGAAAACGCATAAAAATGTGTAGATGGGGCTTTTATATAGCCCCATCATTTTAAAGGTAACAAAGACTATGAACTTTCAACAATTAAGAATTATTCGAGAAACCGTCAGACAAAATTTTAATTTAACGGAAGCTTCCGCTGCCCTTTACACGTCTCAATCAGGCGTAAGTAAGCATATTAAAGATTTAGAAGATGAATTAGGTGTTCAACTATTTATCCGAAAAGGTAAACGCTTATTAGGGTTAACTGAACCTGGTCAAGCTTTGCTCGGTATTGTGGAGCGCATGCTGGTCGATGCAGACAATATTAAAAGATTAGCCGATGATTTTAATCGTGTAGATGAAGGTACATTAACCATCGCAACCACTCATACTCAAGCGCGATATGTATTACCACCAATCGTAAATTCATTCAAAAAATTATTTCCGAAAGTCCATTTGATTTTGCAACAAGCAAGTCCAACTGAAATCACTGAAATGTTACTTTTAGGCGATGCTGATATTGGTATTGCTACTGAGAATCTGACTACTGAAGAAAACTTAGCAAGTGTTCCTTTTTATAACTGGAAACACAGTATTATTACGCCTCAAGGTCATCCACTTACTCAAATAGCAGCGAGAGAGATTAGCTTAGAACATTTGGCAGAGTATCCGATTATTACCTATCACGGTGGTTTTACGGGACGTTCAAAGATTGATAAAGCCTTTGAAGACTCAGGACTTGATGTTGATTTAGTGATGTCTGCGCTTGATGCTGATGTAATCAAAACTTATGTTGAATTAGGTATGGGTGTCGGGATTGTCAACGATGTTGCCTACGATACAGAACGAGATCATCGCTTAAAACAAATTGATACTGATTTATTCGGGGTGAATACCACTTGGATTGCTGTACGTAAAGGTCATTTGTTACGTGGATATGGTTACGAGTTTATTTCGCTATGTGCACCTAGTGCTGATATCAAAGCGTTAAAGCGTGTGGCTTATCCTGAAGACTAACAAGCTACAAATAATAAAGGCGCCTATAGCGCCTTTATTATTTGCATTAACTTGCATAAAAAAACGAGCCGAAGCTCGTTTTTTTAATTGGATCTTACCAGTGGAAGCTCACACCCACTTTACCGACTGGAAGCCACTCATATTTGTCTTTAGATTCAATTTTCGCTTCTAAAGCTTCAGCTGCATCAGCACCAGTACCAGTACCACCAACTTCAGATAAACCTACTGACGTAATATTTGCAGAAGGGTTACCAGTGTAATAAGCACCTACTTCACCAAATACACCGAAGTTTTTATTGATTTTAGGAGCAAAACCAAAACCTACGTATGGAGCAAAGTCATTTTTGTATGACATTTTACCATCGATGAAACCTTGACCAGATGGAGCGTTGTAATTTTTTCCATCAATCTTAACAACATCATTCGTATTGTTTAAGCGCTTAGTAACATCGTATTCATTATCGATATATGCTACACCAGCAGCCATATATAGACCTTGAGCCCATGGATTTTGACTCGCGCCCCAAGGACGAATCTCAGCATTTAAGTATGCCAAACTATTATCCATATCTAAATCGTATTTAGTACCGTCAATAGATAAATCATCAGACCAAGAGATATCACCACCGTTGTAACCTAAAGCAAGACCAACGTATGGGTTAGCAGTCCAAAGTAATGCACCACCGTAACCAGTTGTACCAACTTCAGCACGAACACCAGTAGGGATTAATTGATTAGCTTCAAATACATTACCTGTACGTACAACTTGAGTGTCCGCCATAGCGAAGCCTGAAACAGATAATGCTGTTGTAACAGCGAGTAATTTTAACACTTTCATTTTTTTCTCCTCAAAGAAATGAGTTGTTCTTTAATCATTAATGTGTTCGACTCGGAAGCATCTTAATGGAGATTTCAAAGCTGGTTAATATTCAAATTGATGCTTTTTTGTTATTTTTTGATACAATTTTGATTTAGTTGTTGTTTTATAAATAATTTGCACTTAAGTCTTTTATTAACTTTTATTAACATACTTATAAAGAATAGTCATTATTGTCGGACATTTTTTCAGGATTAATTGTAATTTTTATAATCAATTTAGTGTAAAATCTTGGAAATTTTTTTTGGAAGAGAAGATTATGTCTCAGCTTTCGTCAATCATCGAACAAGCGTTTGAAGATCGTGCAAACTTCACAGCTACAGATTGCCCTGCTGAAATTCGCCAAGCAGTCGAGGAAGCAATTGCTGGCTTAGATAATGGTTCATTACGTGTTGCTGAAAAGATTGATGGTGAATGGGTTGTTCATCAATGGTTAAAAAAAGCTGTTCTATTGTCATTCAAACTCAATGATAATAAACCAATCGAATCATGCGATCTCCAATTCTATGACAAAGTAGACACTAAATTTACGGGTTGGACTGAAGAGCAATTTAAAGCAGCTGGCGTACGTGTTGTACCGCCTGCAGTTGCACGCAAAGGTTCTTACCAAGCTAAGAATGTTGTGCTTATGCCATCTTATGTCAATATTGGCGCTTATGTTGATGAAGGTACGATGGTTGATACATGGGCGACTGTAGGTTCATGTGCGCAAATTGGTAAAAATGTTCACCTTTCTGGTGGTGTTGGGATTGGCGGTGTACTTGAGCCTCTTCAAGCGAACCCTACGATCATTGAAGACAATTGTTTTATCGGTGCACGTTCTGAAATCGTTGAAGGTGTAATCGTTGAAGAAGGTTCAGTGATTTCAATGGGTGTTTACATTGGTCAATCAACTAAGATTTATGACCGTGAAACAGGTGAAATTCACTATGGTCGTGTTCCAGCAGGTTCAGTGGTAGTTTCTGGTAGCCTTCCTTCAAAATGCGGTAAATACAGCTTGTATGCTGCAATTATCGTGAAAAAAGTCGATGCTCAGACTCGTGCTAAAACAAGTTTGAACGACTTATTACGCGCTGACTAATTTTTTTATACTTTATAGTATTTGGAGTTACACTCCCCATCTCTACGGTTAGTAATAATCGTAGAGATTTTTCTTTTATATAATCTCTATTTTAGTTTGGTTTTGTCGATATGAGTAATTTGCGATCTTCCGCTATTCCTGTTTCTGATCCGTCTGCGGGGTTACGTATTACGGAGATCTTCTATTCATTACAAGGTGAAGCCAACACTTCAGGCTTACCTACAGTGTTTATACGCTTAACAGGTTGTCCGCTGCGTTGTACTTATTGTGATACCACCTATTCTTTTGAAGGCGGTGAACGACACTCTTTAGAGGATATTATCCAGACCACGCTTGATTTTAAGACACCTTATATTTGTGTTACTGGTGGTGAACCATTAGCCCAACCCAATGCGTTACCACTCATGGAGCGTCTAGCAGATTTAGGCTGTGAAGTTTCCCTTGAAACGAGTGGAGCACTAGATGTTTCAAAAGTGGATCGTAGAGTTTCCAAAGTCCTAGATTTAAAGACACCAACTTCAGGTGAAGACTCACGTAATTTAATGAGTAATTTAGACCATTTAACTCAACATGATCAGATTAAATTTGTCATATGCAATCGTGAAGATTATGAATGGTCTAAACAACAAGTGAATCAATATGAATTGCACAAGCGTGTAAGTACCGTTTGGTTCTCACCTGCGTTTGCTGTTGAAAAAGGTGCTGCAAAGTTACCGCAACTTGCGCGTGATTTAGCACAATGGATCTTAGAGGATCACTTACCAGTTCGTTTCCAGCTTCAATTACATAAGTTGCTCTGGAATGACGAAACAGGTCGTTAAAATGTAACAAATAGCTCAAATTAAAAACAGTACAGCACTTTTTGTGCTGTTTTTTAAAGAGAAAATGATCTTTTAGTGCGCTGACACTTTAATGGTCGTGCCATTTAAATTAATCCCTTTCATTGAAATATCCCCAATCTTATTATTTATTGTTGATGCATCTCCAACGCCTACTCCCCATAACATTGCATTAAAGCCATTTTGATCTCCAAGACGATTTATTTTGAGTTCCAGTCCATCTGTACGTATCGAACCTGCAACATCGAAATCAAGATTATTGATGCCGAAACGCCCTGGTTGAGTATTTTTTAAATTAATAAATTCTATTCCGAATGCGCCACCACCATCATGATCGTGGACTTTGAAGCCCTCTAAACGTAAGCCGTCTTTAAATATTCCATTCAGTTTTAAAAGACTGCCTTGAGGTGCTGAACCGAGCTGAATATTGGTTGAGAGATTGGATACATAAAATTTCATATTATCCATAATTTTAACGGGGTCACTATAGCCTCGTCCTGTTGGACTCACTTGACCCGATTTCCCCACCCAAATATCACCAGTATTGATAATGATATCTTCAGGAACAAATACACCTAAATTCAGGAAAGGTCCTGTAGTACTACTCCCTCCTTGTGCATCGATTTTTAAGGTAATACTAATATCTGCCGAACCAGAAGAAAGTGATAATGGATTCTTACTACGTCCATTCGCTGTACCGAAAATTAAGGCACCTGCTTTTGTGTTTCCTTCGTTGTAATCTGGCCCGAATCCACTGTTATCGTGCCAAATCAAATCTGCTTGAATAGGTCCACCTGGTAAAAGGCTAATCGTAATACCATCTTGTGCTGCATATGTTGACAATTCTTGATCTGAAAGCTCCTCAAATGCAAAAGAATTTGTACTGATCAACGCAGCAGTGGTTAAAATTAAAGTATTAATTTGATTCATTTTCATTCCGTAAAAATTATTTTTGTAAGTTTTAATCAAGTGTTTGTTAAATTATATTTAATATTTAAACAAAAACAACAACTGTTTAAACTTTAATCGACTCAAAAAGAGAGTTTTATCTCATCTTCTAAAACGAACATTTCGCGTTCTTTATAATGATCTCATTTAGTTTTGTGACTTATGCAGATCTATATATTCAAAAAATTTATACCCCATTATTCTTTATATAATCAGTTATAATTCATTTTTTATTTACTTTAATTTTTTGGAGTTCTCCTATGCGCCCTCGTGCCATTGTATTGTTATCAGGTGGTTTAGACTCAACGACTTGCTTGGCTTGGGCGCAAGCACGCTATGAATGTATCGCTTTAAGTTTTATGTATGGTCAACGCTCAACAACTGAATTGGATGCTGCACGTAAACTGACACAACAAGCAGGCGTTGAACATCGCGTGATTAATATAGATTTGGGTAATTTAGGTGGTTCTGCATTAACTGATCATTCCATTGATGTTCCTGATCAAGAACAAGAAGGGATCCCTGTCACTTATGTTCCAGCACGTAATACGATTTTCCTGTCTTATGCACTTGCAGCAGCAGAAGTGTTTGACGCAGAAGCCATCGTAATTGGAATTAATGCGGTAGATTATTCTGGTTATCCAGATTGTCGACCAGAATTTATTGAAGCATTTGCCAATATGGCAAGATTAGCGACAAAAGTAGGTGTGGAAGGAAAACCTCTTAAATTTGAAACACCTTTACTACAATTATCCAAAGCAAATATTATTCGCTTAGGCATCGAACATGGCGTAGACTACAGTCAAACGGTGTCATGCTATCAAGCAGATGACCAAGGACGAGCTTGTGGAAAATGCGACAGCTGTCGTTTGCGTAAACAAGGTTTTGCAGATGCTGGCGTTGAAGACCCAACTCGTTATATACCGTAATAACAGGGTGCCATATATGAAAAATTTAAAATCAAACATTATTCTTTCAGCGATTGTTTCTGCTGCTGCACTTTTCGGTTCTGCGGCTCAAGCAAATGAGCCGAATAATAAAATGCAGCAAGCCTACAAAAGTACTAACGTAAAATCTGCACTGATTAATGTTTGTAAGGAAGAAACTGCTAAAGGGAACAAGCTTTCTGCTACTGAAGTCAGCAAATATTGTACATGTGCAATTGAAGCAGACGGCAAGCTCACTAATGCTCAAAAATGGGAAATCCAAAGTGCGATTAACCAAAAGAAAAGCCCTTCTACTTTAGCTATCGTGAAGAAACAGAACGCTGATCTTCAAGCATGCTTCGGCCCACAGTTAACGTCTAAGCTACAGTCGTTAACAGAGGAAGCAATGAAAGCAGCACAAGCTAAAAAATAATCGCAGTTTACATAAGATAGCCACCTCGTGTGGCTATTTTTTTTGAATTCCCCTATAAATGTAGTGACAAATTTTGAGGAAAATATAATGTCTACGGAAACGATTAGTTTACCCAATCAAACATTCCCAACGACTACAGGTTCTGTGAATTTAACTGAGTTGAATACAGATTGGCTCATCATTTATTTTTATCCAAAAGATTCAACGCCTGGGTGTACAACGCAAGCTGTTGGTTTTTCATGTTTGAAAGATCAGTTTGATGCGCTTCATACCACTATTTTCGGTGTTTCTAGGGACTCAGTGAAAGCCCATCAAAACTTCACCGAAAAGCAATCTTTAACAATTGATTTGATTAGCGATAAAGAAGAAGTGCTTTGCCAACACTTTGATGTGATTAAAGAGAAAAATATGTATGGAAAAAAAGTGATGGGGATTGAGCGCTCAACTTTTATTTTTCATCAAGGAAAACTCGTTAAAGAATATCGTAAAGTCAAAGCTGCAGGGCATGCTGAACAAGTGCTTGAAGATTTAAAAGCTTTGCAAAACTAATAAAAAAACCCACGATTGACGTGGGTTTCATCTACTTATAATTTTTTTTAACTACAATTAGAAATCAAAGCTTACGCCAAGTTTATAAGTTCTTGATCCACCAATCAGCGCATAATTCGAGTTAAAAGCACCTTCCCAATATTTTTTATCTGTAATGTTATCAACATTAGCTAAGAACGTCGTATTCACGCCACCAAGCTTGGTCTTATAACGTGCACCTAGATCGATGACGGTATAATCTGGAAGTTGCAAGGTATTGGTATCATTTAAATACTGTTCGCTGACATAACTTGCTCTGGCATTTAAATTTAATCCTTCGAGTTGTGGGACATCATAATCCACCCCAAGCGTTGCAGTAAAATCAGGTACACCAAAAACTTGATTTCCTTGATTCATTTGAGCTTTGGAATATTTTGCATCAATATAAGCCATACTTCCCATTAGGTTTAAATCTTCAGTAATCGCTCCAGAAAATGACCACTCAATGCCGCGTGATCGAGTTTCAGCACCATCTGTTGTAATTTGATTAATTGTTACACCATTTTCTGTATAAGGTTCAATCGACTTGCTCATCGTGCTTGGTTTTTCAATTTGATAAAGTGCCAGCGTATTCAGCCAAGTTCCATGCTGATGTTTTGCACCTAACTCATATTGCTTCGTCACAAACGGCGCAAAAGTGACTTTGTCGTTTGCATCATTGACATTATCAACGGTCGATCCTTCTGATAACCCTTCTACATAGCTTGCATATAGTGACAAGTCTTCACCAAAAGGTTTAACGACGATCCCTAAACTTGGTGAAATACGGTCTTCTTGGTAATTTTTTTTGGTCTGTAAATTATTCGTTTCAATATCTTGATAACGAGCGCCTACAATCAATTGAAGCTGATCATTCAATAATGAAATTTGATCAGTCAATGTATAACTGATGTACTTATTATCTGCTAAAGGTGCAATTTCTGGACGCTGTAAAGGCATATTGCCTTCTTTACTTGGGTCATAAAGATTGGTGTTAAAATCTACAGGAGGAGCTCCACGTCCTTTATGTTGATCCGATTTTTTATTTAAATAATCTGCACGCAATCCTACATTATGCTGTATTCCAGCAGTATCAAATTTTCCTTCAACCCCAATGTGTGCTGTTTTATTTTTTTCATTTGCACCCACTCGGTAATATTGTGAAGAGGCATCGCCGTCTTCATTCTTTACGATCATTCGTGTACCGAATAAATGACCATCATATGATTTTTCAGCATATCCTAGACCAGCAAAGGTTTTCAAATAGGGTGAAAATTGATATTCACCTGATAAGCCAGCAAATTTACTGTCAGAATTCCCTTCTAACCACGGAAAATAGTTTTGGTCACCTTTAGGCGGTGCAATGACTTTGTTAACTGTATCTTTTCCACCCAGTGCAACCATTGTTGGTGACCCACCATCGCGATTTTGCTTAATAGCATAACTATCAAAATTAATTTTAAGTTTATCCGTGGTGTAATCCGCAGCGATGGAACCAAGAACTAGGCGATCATTCATATCATTAATGATATGTTCACCATCACCATATGCACCATTGACGCGAACACCAAACTCACGGTTTGCACCAAATCGTCTTGAGACATCAATACCTGATTGATAGTAGCCGCCATCCTGGTATTGTGTGTTTAGTCTTGTCATGTCTTGGTCAGCGCGTTTAGAGTTGGCAATGACCACACCACCAACGCCTCCATTCGGTGCCATACCAGCGACAATTGCATTTGGTCCTTTCAAAACTGTCACTGATTCTAAAAATTCAGTCGGCACTTTTCCGTATGGTGCAATACCATAAAATCCGTTGTAGTTCATATCCTCATGATTTAAGTCAAAACCACGAATTTTGAAGTTTTCGTTTAAATGACCTTGATTTGTCGTCAGTCGAATACTGGCATCATTTTTTAAAACATCACCTACGGTGGATGCCTGTCTTTCTCGTATTAATTGCTCCTCATATTGCATTACAGTGAATGGTGTATCGATTAATTTTTTTTCACCTAAAGCACCTAACTTAGATACATTGCTTAATTTTCCATCTGCATAAGCATTTATCGCTTCAGCTTGTGTTGTAATCGTAGGAAGTTGGTTTTGATCATTTGCCCATGTGATAGTCGCTATACCGCCACTCATCATAAGAACACTTACAGATTGAGAGAGTAATTTGGTACTGTAATTTTTCATTTTCGGAACAATTAATAATAATGAGAATCATTATTATATGATTCTCATTATTATCTTTATGTGAGTTTTTGTTCATTAAATGTTGTCATCTAATCGACGTACAAGCTTTAGAGGAATTTATCTAATCAATATTCATATAATTAAGTGATAGGCGATGTACCACATGATTAAAGCAATCAAAATATCCAAGACTTGCCATGCGCGGGGATTGTGAAAGTAAGCTGATAGATAATGCGCACCAAAACCCAAACTAAAGAAAAATAACCATGATGCCGTGATCGCACCGATAGCAAACGATAATAAGTGATCTTCAAATTGCGTTGATATCGCACCTACAAGCACGATAGTATCTAGATATACATGGGGATTTAGCCATGTGAATGCCAAGCAAATGAGAATAATTTTAAACCATGAAACAGCCGTATGATGATCAAGACACATCGATTTTTTGGTCGAAAACGCTTGATAAAAATGATGGGCACCATATACAACTAAAAATGTAGCCCCACCCCATTGTGCATACGTCATTATTTGTGGATGGCCTGAGATAAACTTCCCAAATCCAAATACCCCAGCCAAAATTAGAAGTGAGTCTGAAAAGGCACAAATGAGGCAAATGGATAAAACATATTCTTTTTTTAAGCCCTGTTTCAGCACAAAAGCATTCTGAGCACCTATCGCCATAATCAAACTTAAACTCGTTACAAAGCCATTAAACAGTACGGATAAAGACATAAAACACCTAATATTTATCATTAGGCGGATTATGAACAATTCAATCTTAAATTGAGTATTATTAAATTAATATTAAGTTCATTAAGTTTTATTAAATCATGATTTTCAATTATAAAGACTGTGTCGCGTTTATCACCGTGGCGGAAACTGGAAGTTTTGATCTGGCTGCTAAAAAGCTTTGTCTCTCTGCGGCTGCAATTACTCTTCGAATCCAACAATTAGAACGGCAGATTGGGCAAACATTAATCCTGAGAGAACGACCTTGTCGTGTGACACATTCAGGTGAAATATTGCTTGAACATTTATTAAGGCAAAAGCGTCAAGAAGAAAATGTTCTGCAGCTTATTCAGGGAAAAAGTCAAAATTCTGAGTTTTATAAAATTATCATTGGAACGAATGCAGATTCATTAGAAACTTGGCTTTTGCCTGCGATTGCTGAAAAGTTAATAGAGCATAAAATCACAATACAACTTCGAATAGATGATCAGGATCATACGCATCAATTAATGGAATCAGGCTATGTAAATGCATGTATAAGCGCTGAATCCCAACCCATGACAGGTTGCCACTCAGAATTTTTGTTCACGATGCGTTATCAAATGGTGTGTACGCCAGAATTCAAATTAGCATGGTTTAAAAACGGACTAAATCGCGATTCCTTTCGCCGTGCGCCTGCGGTCATCTTTAATGATAAAGATCATTTACATGAAACGGTTCTACTCAATCAATTTGGATTACCGCAATCTAGTTATCCATATCATTATGTCCCCTCCTCAAAGTCATTTGTCGATGCAATCCAACTCGGTTTAGGCTATGGCATGGTGCCTGAACTGCAAATTCAAGACTTACTCGATCAAGGACAATTGATTTGTTTGTTGCCTGAGGCAACACAAGACGTTGATCTATATTGGCATCATTGGAAACAGCAGTCCCCACAACTCAAACATATTACTGACATACTCATGACATTAAAAAAGCAGTGATTGAATCACTGCTTTCTTTTTATCGATTTAGTTGGCTTTCCATTGCCCTTCAAGCTTGATATTCACTTTTTCGCCAATTCCACCAATCGCTTTGCGCATACCAAAATCACTACGGTTGATGACTGTTGAAGATTGTACATTCAACACAGTTGGATTCGATGCATTTGGAGTTAAAGTTGTCTCAAATGAAACTGGACGTGTCACACCACGCATAGTGAGTTGTCCATCAAATTTGTATTTATTATTTCCTAAAGCACGAATTTGATTACTTTGAAAGGTCACAGTTTTATATTTGCTTGCATGAAAGAAACTGTCACCAAAGACCATATCCTTTAAAGAGTTTTTGCTCAGTTTAAGGCTATTCACATCCATCACAAATTTAGCTGAACCTTGATTAGGCTGTGCCGGATCAAAATTCATCTGTGATTGATACTTTTGAAATTGCCCATTTACAATCGACATTCCTGCAGATCGGATATCAAAGCTGATCTTACTGCTAGGTGATAGTGTCCATGTTTGCGCTTGAGCAAAAACAGAAGCAGACAATAGCACTGTGGCCAAACTCATTTGTGTAATAGTACGCACGATTTCCCTCGGTTTTCTTGTGTTAAACACAATCATTCAATTGATGCACTCAAACTTGTACTGTCTTGACGTTGGTATTTAGTTTTAAGTTGTTGGTAAATTTCTGAATTTTGAAACGCTTGTAAAAATTGAATGGTTCCGTGGGGAAGTTCTTTTTCCATAATTTCCCCCCGATAGTATGCTTCGCGAAGTGGTGTTGCAGAAATTGCACCTTTTAAACTATCAAGTTCCAACATCTCCCATTCTGGGAAAAATTTTAGATAATAGGATGAGTCATCTTTAAAGTGACCGATTAAGCCAACTTGATCATTTGGCTGTACTACACTCGCCACTAAAGATTTGACCAATTTTTGCCATTTTTTATCATTATAAACATCAATGACGTGTACAAATTTGATTCTTGCCTGTTGATCAGGAGAAAAGTTAGACAAAATCATCTGTTCACGTTCAATAGCTAAAAATGGATTTTTTATATTCCGCTCTAATTGAGCAGAACCAAGCGCTAAAATAACATTCTGGCTATGCGTTAGCGCAATTTTAATGGTTTCCATATGTGCCAAATGAAAAGGCTGAAAACGTCCGATATAAACCAAATAATCAAATTTATAATTCATCGCCAAGTCACGTTTATGAACTGATCAGTTATGTCACTCTTCGCCAGAATACGACATAATAGATTTCATAAAATCTATATTAATTGAAAGCAAGGATAGTACGATGTCATTAAGTTGTATTCAACAACCTCATGAGCATTTAAATGCAAAATTAGAAGATGGTGTGCTGACCTTGGCGATTAATCGTCCTAAAGCCAAAAATGCATTATACGGCGAATTATACCTATGGATCGCCAAAGCCTTTGATGAAGCAGACAAAGAGCAATCCGTTCGTGTGGTCATTTTACGTGGCGAAGATGCAGACTTCAGTGCTGGTAATGATATGCAAGACTTCATGAAATCTGCGGCGATGAAAGATCAAATTCGTCCAGAAGATGGTCCTCCTTTTGTGCTTTTAAAATCTGCTGCTAAATTTTCTAAACCACTGATTGCTGCGGTACGTGGTGTCGCAATTGGTATTGGCGTAACGATCTTATTGCATTGTGACTTAGTTTATGCAGATAACACTGCTTTGTTCCAAATTCCATTTGTAAGCTTAGGTCTTTCACCTGAAGGCGCATCTAGTAAATTACTAGCACGTCAAGCAGGTCATGTGAAAGCAGCAGAACTTTTATTAACTGCTGATAAATTCGACAGTGAAAAAGCATTGGCTGCAAACTTGATCAACAGTATTGAATCTGACGTTTATGCAATTGCCGCTCAAAAAGCCACTCAACTGGCTTCACTACCACTTGCTTCTCTAGTGCAATCTAAAGCCTTAATGAAACATGATGTTGATGAGATCGTGTCCTGGATTGATCATGAAGCAGTAATCTTTATGGGGCGCGTCGGTTCTCCAGAAATGATGGAAGCTGTACAAGCTTTTATGCAAAAACGTAAACCTGATTTCACACAATTTAATTAAGCTAAAAGATCCGAGTCTCACGGCTCGGTGAATACTCTCTATCTAAGGAATGGATCATGACGACTGAAAAAAAACGCTACTACGAACCTGCACCACAAGGCATTGATGTTGAAAATTTCAAAAAGGTCGTGACCAGTCGTCGATCTGTTCGGAAGTTTACAGAAAAACCTATACCGTCTGATATCCTCGATCAATGTTTAGATTTAGCACTCTTGGCCCCTAATTCATCTAACTTACAACCTTGGACTTTTTATGTTGTCCAAAATCCTGAAAAGAAACAAAAGATTGTAAAAGCGTGTCTAAATCAATGGGCTGCGCGCACAGCGGCTGAATTGATTGTCTGTGTCGCACGTACAGATCGAATTAATGAAATGGCAAAGCTGAATATTCAAGAATTTCCATTTCCTGAGATTCCTCCACTCGTCAAAAAATATTACACCTATATTCCACTGAATTATAAAACGGGTTACTTAAATGCAATTGGTAACTTTAAGAAAGTAACTTTCAAAGTAGCACGTACTTTTGACAAACAAATGCCTGTTACCGCTTTTACACCTGCGGATGCCAAACTTTGGGCAGCGAAGACAACAGCTTTAGCCTGCGAAAATCTTGTACTCGCGCTCAGAGCTTATGGATTCGACAGTTGTATGATGGAAGGTTTTGACGAACCTTTAGTATGTAAAACATTGGGGCTCAATGCTAAAGAGTTTCCAATTATGGTCATTGGTGCGGGAGAGCGTGCTGAAGATGGTGTGTTCTTCCCACAATATCGTTTCGATCGAGACTTATTTATTCAAAAAGTTTAAATGTAATATCACACATTTTTGATGACTTATTTTTCGTGTTGACACTTCAAACAATTGCTTACTGTTTGTAGTGTCAATTTTTTTCTTTTATCTCGATTTATATTTTTGATTGTATTTTTCCAAAAATGATTTTAAGCCAAAATATTAATTGAGAATAAGATGAAAATTAAACTTCCCTCAAACATTGTTAAACATATAGATCATTCAGCTCTAGTAAATGGTCAAGCTTTTGATCCAAACACTGCGATCCACACACCTCTCGGAAAATATACCTGTGTACACTACGGGATCATGATTCCCAATCTACCGGCCCCATTCAACTTCTTAAATATGATTGTGGTTGCAGGACAACCTCTCGTTAAAATATTCAGAAATTCTCATTTAATAAAAACTTCAGATTTAGATACCGCAAATCTATTAATTGGTACTGCTGCAACGCAGCCTAATTTATTTTCTGGATATAGTATACAGCATGAATGTTTACTGGCGACTAATGGTCAATATCTCAAATTCGGTAATGACTTAGTTATAGAGGTTAACTACCCAGACATTAAAGCAACTCGCCAAGGTCATGCTTTCAATTATGAACTTAAATTAAAAGCGACTGATAAAATCGCACATTTCGTTAAACTCGCCGGAAGCATGTATGAACATTGGTCACTGCTTTGTGAGTACCAAGGATATTTAGAAATCGATGGACAGAAAACTCAAGTTCAAGGTCTATGCACCTTCGAATATGCACGTGGTGTCAATATCAACATTCCCATTCGATTTTTTACTTATCAAATCTTAAATATTAATAACCACACTCAAGTCTTATTTGTGGACACTCATGGTCCAATGGGCTTAGTTTTGCAAAGTCGTGTTTACGTTCGTTCTGTAGATCATCATGGAGGAATATACGAACGAGGGCTTGAATCTGTGGTGCATGAATATGAGCCTGAACCTGTAACTACACCAAATGGCATTAAAATGCGTTTACCTCGAGTCTTTGAATGGAAAGTCAATGATGATCAAGGCAATCTTCTGATTTCTATTTATGGCAAGGCTAATGGCGACTTTAAATATGGTATGGCTGGCGGTTATGCAGGTAGTTACCAATATTCAGGTCAATTCAAAGGTCAGCATATTCAGGGTCGAGGTTATATTGAGTATATTGATCCTATAAGCAATTAAGCGCTTGAAAATAAACTTTCAATAATTAAGCCTCATGAGATGGGGCTTTGACATTTAAAGACATGTTCATTCATTCAAATTATTTCTAAACTCATTTCAACATTATAATTTCAGCATTTTAAACTGAGGATAGAGCATCCTTAGTTTTTCCAATGCATGACTTGAGTCTTGAATATCGGTATGAGCGCAAGAAAAAGTAAAATCAGAACCGATGCTGGTATTTTTCCAAGCATGGTATACGAGACAATGCAAAATATGGGCGTTGATGTGGATTTAATATTTTCGCAATTAAATGCGTTACAACATCCAATCGACTATCCTCAACGCGATTTAAGATATGACAATCGTGTTCAAAAAAAATTCTGGGAACTCACAGAAGTTATTACACAAAATTCCAATATTGGTTTAACTGTCGGTCACCATCTCCCCACTTTTCGTGGTCAACTTTTTGAATACATTTTTTTAAGTAGTGCAAATTTTGGCGATGCATTAAAAATAGCAATGAAATACTATCAATATTTCACTACAGGATTGGATATTGAACTTCACATAGAAGATGACACCGTTACCCTAAAAGGTTTTCATCACCCTGTCCGTCATTATTTAGAATGTACGATTAACATTGTTTTATCTTTTTTTGATTATATCAGTCAGGGAAAATTTCAAGCACAAGAAATTTGGCTCAGCTACGACAATACAGAATTTCAGGACTTATATCATGAGCTATGGCATTGCCCAGTTTATTTTAATCAGCCTTATGGTTGTATAAAATTCAAAGCAGAAATTCTAGAATATGCCTCTCCGTCTGCTCAGCCTGATTTATTTCTGTTACATCAAGCTATCATTGAGAAGCACATTGAACTTGTAGATAAACATGAACTAGTCATTCAAATTGAAGAGGCTTTAGGCGAACAACTAAAATTAAGACAATTCGCTCTAGAAGATATCGCAAGAATTCTTAAACTCTCCCCGCGTAAAATCCAAATTTCACTCAAAGATATTGGAACGAATTACGAGAATGTTCTAACGTCATTCAGACAAAAACTTGCTCGTCAGTTACTAGCGAAAACCGCACTCAAACATGATGAAATTGTCTATTTAACAGGGTTTTCAGAGCCATCAGCCTTTTCTCGAGCCTTCAAATATTGGACAGGAGAATCTCCATCCTCGTATCGTCAGCGCATACAAAATTCAACCGATCATGGGTCAATAGAAATAATGTGTAAGAATTCAAAAGCTGGTTCTTCATAAGGATGACTGGCTTTTAATGCACGTGCCACTTCTATGGCTTTATCTTCAGGCACAATAGTTTCTACACGCCACTCTTCAACTTGTTCAAGCTCTCCGACTTGACCTATAAATGGTTGAGCCCCATTGACAGGTTTAAATTGACCTAAGCCCTTGACCTGCCAAGCGCATTGCTCATAATCACCGATCCCGCCTGCACCTGCTTCAAATACTGCCTGTTTCGTCAACTCTAGATGTGATTCTGGTACAAAATAGATCAGTTTAAGCATGAATAACCTCTTCCACTCTATTCCGCTCTGTTGTCATTTGCATAAGGGCTTCCGTAATCATTTTCAATGCAATATTGTTTGAATGACGATGATAATTCGCATATAGACCAAGCTGTGGTAATTGCTCATCTGTTTTCACAATTTTGATATTATGATTTAAAAACTTCAGGAGGTATTCGGGAGCAAAACTAAATCCCATTCCCAAATTAATCAGATTGATATGCTGTAATACATTAGTCACCCACAGCATTTGATCATCCATCTTTTCGAAGGGAACTAGAACATTTAATTTGTCATAGAATATTGGTGAAGCATTTTGTTCACACATAATGACTGATGAATTTTTTAATTCTTGTAGTTTCAATGTCCGTTCTGAAGGATGAAGATTGTCTGCAGCCACCAAATAAATTTGTTCTGTCAAAATATGGATATCTTCATAATCTGAATGATCCATTTTGTATCGAGTAAAACATATATCAAGTTCAGCATTTCTAAGTTTTTGTATTTGCTCAGTACAAGTCAAACTGTGTAAATGAATTTTAAGATTAGGAATATTCTTTCTTAACTGCGCCAGAATGCTAGGCATCAGTTTCAGTTCAGCCACATTCAAAAATCCAATGTGAATCTGATTATTCTTTTGCTGAGCGACCTGTCTAGCTGCAGCTACAGCTTGCTTGGCATTGTCCAGCGTCAAAGCTGCGTATTTTAAAAATGCTTCCCCCTCATCAGTCAGTTTAACTTTACGAGTGGTCCGATCAAATAAAGTAACACCGACTTCCTGTTCAAGATCTTTAATTTGCTGACTGAGTGATGGTTGTGCGGTATAGAGCTTTTCGGCAGCTTTAGTAAAGCTTTGCTCTTGAGCAACAGTCATAAAATACCGTAAATGTCGTAATTCCATATCTCAATCAGCCCATCGTGCATAAGTGCACGTTCATTACTTTGAATTTTATATAGATCGATAGTTTATATGAATACGACTATAGATCACTGCACTTTTTTTCTAGACTGACTCAATTCAAAAACTCTCCCCATGTATTCAATTCATTTAGGAAAAAGCATGTCTCAACATTTTGACACTGATGTTCTTGTCATTGGTACTGGTCCTGCTGGTTCAACTCTGGGGCTTGCACTTGCCAATTATGGCATCAAAGTTCAATTGTTTACCCAGTTTAATTGGTTAGCCAACAGTCCTCGTGCACATATTACTAATCAACGTGCCATGGAAGTCCTCCGTGATTTAGGTATCGAAGAACAGGTGAAGCAAATCGCAACGCCCTGGGAACACATGGGTGAAAGCCTGATCACAACCAGTTTAGTCGGTGAAGAAATTGCTCGTATCAGTGCTTGGGGTACAGGCGATGAACGTCATGGCGATTATATCAAAGGAAGTCCATGCCCTTTAGTAGATCTTATCCAACCTAAAATGGAAGCGCTACTCGTTAAAAATGCGGCTGAGCGAGGCGCTATTTTTAACTTCAATACTGAATATTTATCTCACGTACAAGATGAACACGGCGTGACTGCAACATTCCTCAATCATATTACCAATACCGAATTTAGTTTACGTGCAAAATACTTGGTGGGAATGGACGGTGCACGTTCAAAAGTTATTGAACAATTGGGATTACCACTTGAAGGCGTGATGGCACGGGCAGGTACAGTGTATGTGACCTTTAAGGCGGACTTATCTAAATACGTACAGCATCGCCCTGCGATTTTGCAATGGATTGTCAATCCTGAAGCAAGTTTTGGTGATTTAGGTATGGGACTATTGCGTGCCATCACCCCATGGAATGAGTGGGTTATGGGTTGGGGCTTCGATATTTCTAAAGGCGAGCCTCAAGTAACTGCAGAGCAAGTTCGCGCACGTTTAGATGCCTTCGTTGGTGAGCATGTTGAAGATGTTGAAATTCAAAAATTGTCTTATTGGTACGTGAACCAAACATGGGCAACTGAATATTCGAAAGGTCGTGTATTCTGTGGTGGTGATGCAGTGCATCGTCACCCACCATCAAGTGGTTTAGGCTCAAACACCTGCATGCAAGATGCCTTTAATATCGGTTGGAAACTTGCATATGCAGTTAAAGGTTGGTCTCAACCTACGCTTCTCGATTCTTATACCGTTGAACGTGCGCCTGTAGGTAAGCAAATTGTTGCGCGAGCCAACCAATCACGATTTGATTATAAACACCTCAAAGAAGTTTTTGGTTTTGATCAAGGTGTAACAACCCAAAAGCAAATGCTAGAGCGTATTTTTGCTGAAAATGAACAAGGCGCTGAAATACGTACAAAACTCTACAACGCATTAGCAATTAAAAATTTTGAATTTAATGCTCAAGGTGTTGAACTGAATCAGCGTTATAGCTCAAATGCTGTCATCTCTGAATCAGAACCTGAAGTATTTAAACAAGATGATCAACTTTACCTACAAGCCACTACACGCCCTGGAGCAAAAGTACCGCATACTTGGCTCATCGATGCTAAAGGTCAAAAAGTTTCAACTTTAGATATTACGGGCAAAGGTCGTTTTACCTTACTCACAGGCCTCTCAGGCAAAGGCTGGAAACAAGCTGCTGAAAAACTTAATCTTGGGTATTTAGATGTTATTCAAATCGGTTCAAGAGATTATCGTGATGTCTATGGTACATGGAATGCGAAGTCTGAAATTAATGAGTCTGGTGCTGTTTTAGTACGTCCAGATGGCTATGTTGCTTGGCGTTATCAAGACAGAACCAATGAATCTTTTGATTTTGAAAATACTCTGAGAGCAGTACTGAAACAGATTCAATTGATCATTTAACTAATAAAAGCCACCAAACGGTGGCTTGCTGACTTAGATGAAATTTCATACGAATGTCAGCATCAGTGAAGAAAGGACTTTATGATGGCAGTCAAATTTGTTGGATACGTTTATTTGAATCTTTTTATCCGATATAAACGCAGCTTAACTTGGTATTTCCTTGAGGTGTTTCATCCAAACTCGGCTCACTCTCCCACTTTTCACCAAAGTATTTTTTAAGTTGATACAGTACGGTCGATGGGTGACTTTCAAAAATAAAATAATAAGCGCCAGATTCACTCTCTGAAGTTTTAATAGCTTGAAATGCAATTTTGATAACTCGCACACCATACTTTTCAAAATTGACAGCAAAATCATCTTGAACCATATGTTTGGTTTTATAATTTTTATAAGCATAAACACCCTTATAAATATTATGGGCTAATTTTAATTCGTGGTTTGTCTGATTTACCTAAATTCCACGCTTTTTTGTTCATTAAAATCATTTGAAATTTGAAAGATTTGCGCTGACGCTTGACAGTTTAAAGAATTTAAATTCATCAGTTTATCAACTGTAATATTTGTTGGATAAGCATGACTGCACATAAGTGCCAAGCCTGTTAAGATCAATATTTTTTTCATAGTGACTATTCTAAAATCTAAAATTTATAAAACATTAAAACCACGAACAATCTGATGACTCGATTGAGTTTTAAAGTTAAATAATAGTTACTCAGTTTAATTAGGTATTTTTTAGCTCCAAATATATTATTCATATAAATTCTACAATTTAAAAAAAATTTTACTCTACAAAATGCTTTATTTAATTGTTTATTGAAATAGTAGAATTAACTTATAGAGGGCTTTTGATAAAAATCTGCCTCACTACTTGTGAGTGACTGTTTGGATATATTCCGTTATTAAACAAAATAGTCATTATTAAGTTTTATTTATACAAATTATCATTAAAGCAAAAAAATTAGCTGAGTATTCAAAGGATTGTCACATTTCTTTCATATCATGACATGGTTCAATTATGAACATATTATAATGAAAGGAGTTTAAAATGAATAAGTTAATTTTATCATCCCTACTTTTAGGTTTGTCTGTTCCAGCGCTCGCTGACTTTAATTGTAACGGTGTAATTAAGAATAAAACCATTGATGACAATATAAAAGTGAAACAACCATGTACGCTTGATCAAGTTACGGTCAAAGGCAATGTAATGCTCTATTCAAATGCGCAAGCAACTATTTTAAATAGCACGATTGACGGTAACCTCGAATCTAAAGGAAATTTTGGTCAAGTGACGGCTAAAAACAATAGCATTGACGGCAATATTCAACTTGAAAAAGGTAAAACGATCCAACTGCACAATAACCGTGTAGATGGCAATATTGAACTTAAAGAAAATCGTTCAAGCATTCAGGTTACTGCAAATCAGGTCGATGGTAATTTAAAATGTGAGTCAAATAGCCAAACTCCAAAAGGCGGACAAAACCGCGTTAAGGGGGACAAAGAAGGACAATGTCGTAGCTTGTAATCATTTATTCGATCAGCATCAACTTAAAGATTCATGAACTGAGCTTTAAATTCGAATTTAAAGAAAGCCACCTTAAGGTGGCTTTTTTTACGCAGTTAAGAAATAACCTGCAATTAAAAATAGGATTTGAAGACTGGCCACAAAAGCAAATAGCTTCCAGCCTTTTTGCCTCAACTCGTGTTTGTTCAGTATCATCATTGTTCTGGTCATATCGTCACCTCATACCTGAGTTAAAAACGAACCGCATTAAATTCTTACTTATTATGGTTAGCTATATGTCCAATAAATACACTTGTCCTAACCTCTATATAAAAGCAAAAACCAAACCAAGTCCAGTGGGAGAAAGATTTTGAAACCAAATCTATAAAAACAAAAAACCACCAAAATGGTGGCCGAATAAGCTCATGTTAGCGAATCTACATTTATTTTTCCATAAGGTAAATTTAAGATACTATTTAACAATGCTTTTTATTAATAAGTTTATTCATTATTTTTCTTTTAAGCTCCACGTTGAAAATAAAAAAACCGACATTGATCCAGCTAAATTGACTGCCAATTCAGCATGACGCGATGCAGGCTTAAAATTCTTTTTGCCCTGACCATGTGCATCCCCTACTTTGTTTCTCAATGATCCTAAGCCTTCAATCACTGAACTACATCCTCCAAGAATCTGTTTAAAAGTTTGTTCTGTGTGTTGAGAAGGCGCTAAATTTAATTCTTTACTGACTAATCTATACAGTTGATTAATATCAGGTGCATTTCCATAGTCAACTTGATGTTCATCAAGAATATATTTACAAGTCGACTCTAAAAGTGTCCTTGCTAATGTAATAGCACCATCAGGATCAGTTACTCTCCGCTCTAATGCTTTCTGCCATATTTGATGAATATAATCAGAACTTAATTCGTTAATTCTCAACTCCACTACTTGATCTAAGGGAGAAGTATTTCGTCTTTCTAAAACACTCAATAACTCTTTAAATTCTGAATAAATATAATTCTCACGTTCCACATAAGATTTAAAATCCCATTTAATTCTCGCTTCAAACTCATCTAAGGTATTTGTATCTTTAACAATAAATGGAATATATCCATAAAGGTTTTTTTTTATCAGCAATTCTTTTCTAAGCTCTTTAAATGCCTCTGAGGCACCTTTTTCATAACTATCTGTAGCCCTAGCTATTAGCAATTCACGCAAGTGTAATACTTTTTCAATTAAACCAGACATTTGAGAACTCTTTATTTGTTTTCAACTCAATTCTATATCTTCAAAACAATAATTTACTTATGAAAAAGCCACCTTATGGTGGCTTTTTCAATCTATTGATTTAATCAACCAATAAACTTACGAGCATTACGGAACATACGTAACCATGCACCATCTTGATCCCAATCTTCAGGTTTCCAAGAGTGCTGAATCGCACGGAAGTTACGCTCTGGATGAGGCATCATAATCGTTGCACGACCATCAGTTGAAGTCACACCTGTAATTGCTTCAGGTGAGCCGTTCGGGTTCAATGGGTAATGTTGAGTTGGATTACCTTGGCTATCGACATAACGTAAAGTCACTTGATTACCCGCATTCAATGCAGCAATAGAGCTGTCCGCTGCAACAACGCGACCTTCACCATGCGCCACAGCAATTGGTAAAATCGAACCTTCCATACCTTCTAACAGTACAGATTTAGATTTTTCAACACGAACGTTTACAGCTCGCGCTTCAAACATTTCTGATACGTTACGATGGAAACGTGGCCAGTTTTCAGCACCTGGAATGAGTGGAGCCAATTGAGACAACATTTGGCAACCGTTACAGATACCGAGTGAGAATGTTTCTTGACGGTTAAAGAATTTCTCAAATTGATCACGAAGTTTAGGATTGAACAATACTGACTTCGCCCAACCACCACCAGCGCCTAAAACGTCACCGTAAGAGAAACCACCACATGCCACTAAACCTTCAAATTCATCAAGGCTTACACGACCAGCGAGTAGGTCACTCATATGGACATCAATCGTATTGAAACCAACTTTGTCGAATGCAGCTGCCATCTCCACATGACCATTTACACCCTGCTCACGCAAGATTGCCATATTTGGACGACGTGTATTGATATACGGTGCTTCAATTTCTTCATTCAAATCGAATGTCGCTTTTGCAATAAGACCTTTATGATCTTTATTCGCAATTAGACTATATTCTTGATCTGCAGTTTCCACGTTGTCACGTAAACGTTGAATCTGATGTGACACTTCAGTCCACGCTTGTTGCAGTTCAACACGATCTAGCGTTAAACCATTGATCGTTAGCGTATCAGTAGTATTCACTGTACCAACGACACTGATCGCATCTTTTAAGCTTGATGCTGCGACTTCAGCTTGTAGTGCATCCCAATCAGCTTTAGCAATTTGTAATACCGCACCAATTTCTTCAGCAAATAAGCTTGCTACAGACTGATCTTCTAAAGCCACACCTAAGCGTGAAGCGAACATCATCTCTGCAACAGTTGCGATTAAACCACCATCACCGATGTCATGATACGCCTTAATTAAGCCACGGTTGTTCCAATCTTGTACCAATGCAAAGAATGCTTTGAAGTCATCGAAGCTATCTACATCTGGTGTCACAGAACCAATTGCTTTGTACACTTGAGCCAAGATCGAACCACCAAGACGGAATTGACCTTTAGACAAATCAATACGCACAAGTACTGAATCTAAGTTTTTCAATTCTGGTGTTAATGTCTTACGCACATCAGTCACTGGTGCAAATGCAGTGATCACACCTGACATTGGAGAAGTTACAGACTTGTCTTCACCATCTTCATTCCAAGTGGTACGCATCGATAAAGAATCTTTACCTACAGGAATTGCGATACCAAGCGCAGGACACATTTCCATACCGATGGCTTTTACACCTTCGAATAATGCTTGATCTTCGCCTACTTGACCTGCTGCAGCCATCCAGTTCGCAGACAATTTAATGTCGCTGATTTTCTCGATTTTTGCAGACATGATGTTCGTGATTGACTCAGCCACTGCTAAACGCGCAGATGCCGCAGGATTTAACAATGCTACAGGTGGACGTTCACCCATTGCCATTGCTTCACCTGTGTAGCCCACTAAACTTGTTGTTGTTACCGCAGCATCCGCTACAGGCACTTGCCATGGACCAACCATTTGGTCACGTGCAACCATACCTGTAATTGAACGGTCACCAATGGTAATTAAGAATGATTTAGACGCAACTGTTGGGTTCTTAATCACACGGTAAATCGCATCTTTAAGATCAGTCACTTTAGCCGCATCAAAGTCATCACCGTGACGTTCGATACAGTCATACGCACGGCTCATACGTGGCGTACCACCTAAGATCACTTGCATTGGTACATCAACTGGGTTGTTACCAAACAATGGATCTTCAACCGTTAAATGACGCGCTTCAGTCGCTTCACCTAATACGGCAAACGGACAACGTTCACGCGCACAGATTGATTCAAATAATTCTAATGAAGATGGACGGATCGCCAATACATAACGCTCTTGTGCTTCATTTGACCAAATTTCCATTGGCGCCATACCTGGCTCCAATGATGGTACTTTACGAAGATCAAGTTTTGCACCTAATTCGTGGTCATTTACCAGTTCAGGCATCGCATTTGAAATACCACCAGCACCTACGTCATGTACAGACACGATTGGGTTGTGGTCTTCCATACGCCAGCAAGTATCAATGACTTCTTGGCAACGGCGTTCCATTTCTGGGTTTTCACGTTGTACAGAAGCAAAGTCTAAGCTTTCGCCCATTGTACCGCTATCTACAGAAGAAGCAGCGCCACCACCAAGACCGATGAGCATTGCAGGACCACCAAGCACGATCAATAAATCGCCCGGTTGGATCGCATCTTTTTCAACATGGTCAGGACGGATGTTACCGTAACCACCAGCAATCATAATTGGCTTATGGAAACCTTTTACATCTCCATTTACATTTTGCTCAAATGTACGGAAGTAACCATTTAACGCAGGACGACCAAATTCGTTGTTAAATGCAGCACCACCCAATGGACCTTCAATCATAATTTGAAGTGGAGATGCCATACGAGATGGTTTACCGTAGTTTTCTTCCCATGGCTGTTCGAAGCCTGGAATATTCAAGTTAGATGTAGTGAAACCTGTTAAGCCTGCTTTTGGCTTACCACCACGACCTGTTGCACCTTCATCACGGATTTCACCGCCCGAACCTGTTGCCGCACCTGCAAATGGTGCAATCGCTGTAGGATGATTGTGGGTTTCCACTTTCATTAAGATGTGGGCAGCTTGGCTCTTATATTTATAAACATAATGACCGTTTTCATCTTTTTTCGGATAAAAACGTTGCGTATCAAAACCAACAATCACTGAAGCATTGTCTTTATATGCTGACAATACATCTGTAGGTGATTCTTTATAGGTATTTTTAATCATTTGGAACAATGACAATGGTTGGACTTCACCATCAATTGTCCATTCTGAACCAAAGATTTTATGACGACAATGCTCAGAGTTCGCTTGTGCAAACATCATGAGTTCAATGTCATGCGGATTGCGACCTAACTTGATAAATGCATCAGTTAAGTAATCAATTTCTTCATCCGATAAAGCAAAACCAAATTCAGAGTTTGCTTTAACGAGCGCTTCTTTACCTTGACCTAGAATATCAATCGAGTTCAGCGGTTTTGGCTCAGTTTCAGTGAATAAAGCAGCAGCATCGTCAATTTGATTGAAAACACTTTCTGTCATTCGGTCATGCAGAATTTGCTTAATTTCATTTGAAACGTCTTTTACACCCTTCAAAGTAAACAAAACACCGCGTTCAAGACGATGAACCGGTGTGTTGCAGTTCGCGAAAATATCGGTCGCTTTTGAAGACCACGGCGAAATTGTGCCTACGCGTGGAGTGACTAAGATTTGAATCTCATCTGTGGCTGCTTGGCGTAATTCAAATGACGCACCATCATTTAGAAGCTGTAAAGCGGATTGCTGTTGTTGCTCGTTGAGCGCTTGGTCGAATAAATAAACCCATTGACTTTCTATTGATTGAACCGAACTAATTGACTGTAAACGAGTTAATAGTTGCGTTTGCTTAAAAGAAGAGTGTGCTGGTGCACCGGCCACGATAAACATGCTGATTTTGGCTCCACGGGATGGTCTTTTGAACCATGCCACAATGTGACTTGAAGAGAGCGCATATTCTACTGTGTATTGCAAAATTCAGCTAGATAGCAAAACTGCTTTAAGACATATTTTCGATCGAGTTTACGAATAAATCTTTTTTATTCAGTAAAAAAAATTGAATTGCACCCTATGATGCAATTCAAATGAGATACACCTAAATAATTCTTTAGTCATCTCAACTATTGAGTGTTGGTGACTTTTAACAGATGTTGAATCGCCTCTAGAGCCATAATCATAGATTTTGGATCAACTAAATCCTTGCTATCACAAGCTTGGTGATAACATGGTGCAAAATCTAAAATTATTTCGCCCTCGTTTGCACCTGGACGTTCTTGTTCATTAAATAAAATGATCGATGTGACCGGCACTTTTCCTAGAAATGGTG
The DNA here is from genome assembly GCF_056779935.1 of Acinetobacter sp. ANC_7512. Taxonomy (NCBI): domain Bacteria; kingdom Pseudomonadati; phylum Pseudomonadota; class Gammaproteobacteria; order Moraxellales; family Moraxellaceae; genus Acinetobacter; species Acinetobacter sp. ANC_7512. Next base: position 105,650 of record NZ_JBWYIX010000005.1, read on the forward strand.
CTGTGTCGCTTGCTGTTAAAGTGGTGATGTCTTCTTTTATTGTTAAGTTCTTTGCTTTAAAGAATGATTTTAAATGTTCTTCAAGCGCAGTATCCTCTGGATGACTAGGTAAAGACTTTAAGCCATCAATCATTGGTTTATAGTCAGATTCAGATAATCCAGCAGACTTAAACTGGGCTTCTAAATCTTTTAATGAAGATTTATCTACATCAGCAACCAAAATATTCGGATTTTTTGTACCGACCATATCAACATTGATATAAGCCTTTATTCCCTTCAGCTGTTCAGGTGTCATTTTAGCAACAAAATCTTGCGAACCTCCGATACCATCTTCTTCAGAATCCCAAAATGCAAGGTAAATTGTATTTTGAGGATGATTTTCAGATTTTGAATAATGTTGTAATAGCTCTAATAGAACGGCTACACCTGTACCATTATCATTGATCCCAGGCCCTGTGGTCACAGAATCATAATGTGCACCGATTATCGTAGCTAAATCAGGATTTTTACCTTTGATTTCGATAATAATATTCTGACCTACAATCTTATTGCGATTTTCAAACGGCAACATCTGAGCGTGCAAACCAGCTTTTTTTGCCTCTTCAATAATATAGTTTGCAGTTGCCTTACCACCATCCGTTCCAACTGCGCGATTACCGCCATGAGCTGCTGCAATATCTTCTAAGGCACTAAGATGACTCATGAGACGTCGTTCGATCAAATTCGAAGTATTCATTTGCATGGTTACTTGTTGATTTTGATTTGGTGTATGTGAGCAAGCACTCAACATAAAAATACTGGTCATTAATGCTGTTAAACAAAGTATTTTTTTCATTGTCATGTGGATATCAGTTTATTAAGCATTCCATTTTAGAGAATAACCTTGTGACATCCACAGATTTTTGTAATAAAAAAAGAGCCCGAAGACTCTTTTTATTTATGTTTCTAAATTTTTAATTAACCAAATCGACCCGTAATATACGCCTCAGTCAATTGATGATCAGGTTGAGTAAATACTTTTTCTGTCGAATTCACTTCAATCAAATCACCTAAATGGAAATAGGCAGTACGGTCTGATACACGTGCAGCTTGTTGCATTGAGTGCGTAACGATTGCAATAGTATATTGTGTTGAAAGCTCAGCGATTAACTCTTCAACTTTAGCCGTAGCAATTGGGTCAAGTGCTGAACAAGGTTCGTCCATTAAAATCACTTCTGGCGAAACTGCAATAGTTCGAGCAATACATAAACGTTGCTGTTGACCGCCTGATAAACCAGTTCCAGGCTGATTCAAACGATCCTTAACTTCATCCCACAAGCCCGCTTTACGTAAACTATTTTCAACGATCTCTTCTAAATCATATTTGTCACGTGCTAAACCATGGAGTTTAGGTCCGTATGCAACGTTTTCAAAAATTGATTTTGGGAATGGGTTTGGCTTTTGGAACACCATACCCACTTGCGCACGAAGTAGTACTACGTCGAGATTAGGATCATAAATGTCTTGATTATCCAACATGACTTTACCCGTTACCCGACAACTATCTATCGTGTCGTTCATACGATTTAAAGTACGTAGGAATGTTGACTTACCACATCCAGATGGACCAATAAAAGCAATCACTTCATTTTGATAAATATTAAGATCAATGCCTTTAATCGCTTCAGATTCACCATAATAAACATGAACATCAGTTGTACTCAGTTTTACAACATCCGATTTTGCTTCTTTTTTATTTTCGCTTTGCGTGTCAAATTGTGAAACAAACGAAGTTGACGTTTTTTGATTTGCATCTTGAGATGTAAATTGTGTTTGATCTGAATTCACTGATTGATCCTTTTTTAAGGAATTTTGAGTTACTTGCGAAGTTACTGTATTCATATTTTGCTCCGACTACCAACGGACTTCAAATTTCTTACGTAACCAGATCGCTAAACTATTTAAGCTAATCATCATCGCAAGGAGAACAATAATGGCTGCAGCAGTACGACCTTCAAAGAAGTTACGAAGTTCATTACCCTGCCACAAGAAAATCTGTACAGGCAGCGCTGTAGATTGATCAAATGGACTTGCTGGAACACTGGCTACAAAAGCACTCATACCAATCAACAACAACGGCGCAGTCTCACCCAATGCTTGAGCCACACCAATAATTGCACCTGTTAAAATACCTGGTAATGCCAAAGGTAGAACGTGATGAAAAACAGTTTGCAGTCTTGATGCACCCAATCCTAATGCAGCTTGGCGAATCGAAGGTGGAACGGCTTTTAAAGAAGCCCGTGTCGTAATAATCACCGTTGGCAATGTCATTAAACTTAACACAAGACCACCCACCAAAGGGGCAGATAATGGTAAATGCATCCAACCAATAAAAATTGCAGCACCAAGCAAACCAAATACAATCGATGGAACAGCAGCCAAATTATTGATGTTGACTTCTACAATATCTGTAATCCAGTTCTTTGGTGCGAACTCTTCAAGATAGATCGCAGATGCAACGCCGATTGGAATCGAAATAAAGATTACAATCAACATCATGAACAATGAGCCCATGAATGCACCAGCTAAACCAGATGTCGCTGGTGAACTACGAGAGTCAGGACTCGTGAAAATATTCGTGTTAAATGAATTTTCGATGACACCTTTAGCCTTGAGTTCATCAGCAATTTGACGAATCTCAGGACTAAGTTGTTGCTGTTCATCTGGCAAAGAACGATCAATATTACCTGCAAGCCACACATCAATATTTGCATCAGCAAGGACTTTTACATCGACTGTTTTACCAACCAAGCTTGGATCATTCATCACCATATCACGGATACGATATGCTTCAGAGCTCGTATAGATATAGCTTAAATCATCACGTTGTGCTTCAAGTTGAGGTTCTTGTTTGATCATTGCATTGATGATCAATGCATCCCAATCCACCATGCCAACTTCAGTCTGCCACTCAATAAAGCGTTCTTCATACTGAGCTGGATTCTCACCTTCAGCCAGTACAGGTTTTGGACCAACTTCAATAATTTTTGGATCGAAATAGATTGGCAAATTCATGCTACTTTGCCAAAAAGCAGGCAAGCCTTTCGCTAAAATACTACCGAATAGCAATACTACGAAGAATAAGCCAGCAATCACTGCTGAAAAACCGAAGAAACGGAACGTCTTTTCTTTACGATGACGTTTAGCTAAAGAATTCTGAATAGTCTTCTTACGCTTTTCTCTAAGCTGCTCAGCTGTTGCTGAATCAACTGTCTCGAGAGTATTAGGATTAGAAGTACTCATTAGTCGTATTGCTCACGGTATTTACGCACGATGTAAAGTGCAACAATGTTCAAACCTAAAGTAATCACAAACAATGTAAGTCCTAGTGCGAAAGCGACTAATGCTTGCGGACTTGCAAAGTCAGTATCACCTGTTAATTGATTAACAATCGTAATCGTTACGGTCGAAACAGCTTCTAATGGATTTGCGTGTAAAAGAGGACTGTTACCAGCTGCTAGAACTACGATCATAGTTTCGCCAATTGCACGGGAAGCAGCCAATAAAAATGCACCAATAATGCCAGGCAACGCTGCTGGAATGACCACTTTACGAATCGTTTCAGATTTGGTCGCCCCTAATCCTAAAGATCCATCACGTAATGCTCGAGGCACTTGAGTAATAATGTCATCAGATAAAGAAGACACAAAAGGAATGATCATGATTCCCATGACAAAACCTGCAGTGAGCGCACTCGTTGCGTTGATATCAATTCCAACCATTGCCCCTACAGTTTTAATAAATGGGCCAATAATCATGAGTGCAAATACACCATAAACGATCGTTGGTATACCCGCTAACACTTCAATGGTCGGTTTTGCCCAAGAGCGGAAGCGTGGAGAAGCATATTCAGCCAAATAAATCGCGATCATTAAACCCACTGGTACAGCAACTAATAGTGCGATCCCACTGACCATGAGCGTACCCCACAACAATGGAAGTAAACCATAGCTACCCTCTGCACTTCCCGAAGTACTGAAACCTGGGTTCCACTCTGTACCAAAGAAGAAATCAAAAGGATTGACGAAACTGAAGAAACGCATCGCCTCTCCAAACATCGACATTACAATTCCAAGTGTTGTAAGAATTGCGACACCAGAACATAAAGCTAAGCCAACATTGATGACTTTCTCGACCTGATTACGCGCTCTAAAATCTTGGCTAATTCTTTTTTTTGCCCATACTAAACCTGCCAATGCAGCGCAAATGACAACTGCTAATTTTGTAAAAGAGGCAATAGTTGAAAATTTACTCAGTTGCTCTGCAGCTGCAACTTCATAGGACGTTGCTGTATCACTGACACCAAATCCGGATGCAATCGCTTGAACACGGTCAACAACTACGTTTAGGCTTGCTGGATCTAGACTTGCTTTAATATCCTGTGGCAAATGATTAAGCACCACCTGCTCCAAGATCGTTGGCTCAACCAAGTTCCAAACAATCAAAATTAAAAATGCAGGGATACCACACCACAACGCAACTAATGCCCCATAGTAACCAGGACGTGAATGCAAAGCGGCAGAGTTATTTCCCTGACCTGCTAAGTTACGGCTTTTGCGTAATCCGATTTGATAGGCAATGGCGATGATCGCCAGTAACACACCTATAAGTAGCAGATTCATGTATTCTCCACTGTCTTTTCAATTTTCATGGTTTGAAAAAACTTTTTTCAATGAAAAAACCAATGGCAGGATAATTCCTGCCATTAGTTTGTCGTTTGATTACTTAACAGCTTTACCTGCTTTAAAGTTTGCCAAAATTGATGCGCGCTCTTTGTCAGAGAGTGAAATTAAGCCCGCTTTTTCTAACTTAGAACCTTTACCTGAAACACGCTTGTTTAAGAAATATTCAGTAAACTGTGGTAAACCTTTGATTGATTTCAAGTGTTCACCTTTTACATAGAAGAATAATGGGCGTGATACAGGGTAAGAACCATTTAAAATCGTGTTTTCAGACGGTGCCACATTGTTCACAGTTGCAACGCGTAAACGGTCACGGTTTTGATCATAGAAACCTAAACCAAACACACCAACAGCACTTGGAGAAGTTTTTAAGCGTGCAAGTGTTTCTGTATAGTCACCCGCAATTTCCACAACACGACCATCTTTACGGAACGTTGTGCAAGCTTTCTTTTTGGCATCTTTATCTAAAGCTTTAATAGCAGCATACGATTCACAACCAGCGTCCACCATTTTCTCCTGGAAGACTTCACGTGTACCATGATTCGAAGCTGGGATTACAAGCGTGATTGGCTCATTTGGTAATGATTTATCAATTTGATTCCAACGTGTATATGGGTTTTTTACCATTTTACCGTTTGAAGGCAATTCAGCTGCCAAAGCTGCAAATACATGTTGTGGACGTAATTTATAAGCTGCTTTGTTAGCATTTGAAGCAAATACGATACCGTCGTAACCGATTTTAATTTCTAATACTTGGTTAACGCCATTTTTCTTACATTCAGCCAATTCGCTCGATTTAATTGCACGAGATGAGTTAGCAATATCGATCGTATTGTCGCCAACACCATTACAAAATTGTTTTAAACCACCCGACGAACCGCCTGAACCAACTACTGGTGTTTTAAATTGAGGGAAGTTATTACCGAATTCTTCAGCCACAATACTTGCATATGGCAATACTGTAGAAGAACCCGCAATTTGAATTGTGTCACGTGCTGCATTTGCGGTTGTTGCTACAGCTGCCCCAGAAAGTGCTAATGCAATTGCAATATTTGTAAAGCGCATCATGTTATCTCTCAATTTATGCAAATTTGGAGTACGCTACTTTTTATTGAAGTATTGTACTTATTTCGATACATGCATTTTGATTTGATAATATGACAATAAGGTTACAGCTTTATTACGATTTTATTATTTTTATTACACCAACCTGCTTTTTTATTTTTTAATTATATTTCAACGATTTATAATAATTACCGTTAAATACTGATATTTTTATTACCTACTTATTCTTTAATAATTATCCCCCCTAATTCCGCATAAAGATTTCTTCAATCATGATCTAAAAATATGTCAAAGTTATGAATTTTGAATATCAAAAAAGCGCTCAATTGAGCGCTTTTTTCAAAAAACAATCTATTAATCGATTGGTGGCGTATATGTACCATCAGCAATTGAAGCTTTGATGCGATCAGACTCAGCCAGTACAAGCGCAAGCAAGTTCTTCACATTGTCTAAAGTTGCTACTGGACTTAAAGTTGTCATTTTCAATGATTGAACCTGACCGACTTTAGTCACACCAATATTCGCTTCACCACGTGCAAACAATTCATCCGCAACGTTTTGGTTCAGTGTATCGAGTAATTCTGTTGGGTAACCTTCAGGAATTACACGGAATAAGACTGATGCAAATTGTGGCTCAACCAATAACTCTAAACCATCTGTTGCTTTAATATAATCTGCAACATCACGCGTTAAAGTAACACCATGGTCAATCATAGAGCCGTAAAGCTCTTCACCGAGTGCTTCAATCGTCATCCACAATTTCAACGCATCAAAACGACGTGTTGTTTGTAGCGATTTAGACACTAAGTTTGGTACACCATGCTCTTCATCATAAGCAGAGTTTAAGTATTCCGCTTCATAATGCATAAAGCGATAGTTCGCTTCATCTTTAAGTAAGAATGCACCACAAGAAATCGTTTGGAAGTAATGCTTATGGAAATCAAGTGTGATTGAATCAGAAAGCTCGATACCATCTAACAAATCACGGTGATTATTAGATAGGATTAAAGCACCGCCCCATGCTGCATCGATATGCATCCACGCGCCGTACTTGTTGGTGATTTCACGGACTTTCTTTAAAGGATCAATTGCACCCGCATCGGTAGTACCTGCAGTTGCAACCACACATGCCACAATTTTGCCTTCATTTTGAAGGTGTGCCATGGTTTTCTCTAGTGCATCCATGTCCATACGCGCATTTTCGTCGACAGGCACAGTCACTACAGATTGGAAGCCCATTCCCATCATCGCCATGTTCTTTTGCACAGAGAAGTGAGCATTTTCAGAACAAATGACTTTAACGTTTCGCATCGCTTCCGCAGGTACGCCATCACGCTGAACAGACCACGGATTGCCGTTTTCGTCTTTCCAGTTTTTCGCGATACATGCATCACGTGCAAGCAATACACCCATCAAGTTTGACTGCGTACCGCCAGAGGTGAACACACCTGCTTGACCTGCACCATAACCAACTTTTTGACGAAGCCAATCGATCAACTGAACTTCCATCAATGAACCTGCAGGGCTTTGATCCCATGAGTCCATCGATTGGTTAGTTGCGTTAATGAGTACTTCTGCGATTTGGCTAGTCACCATAGTAGGACAATGCAAATGCGCTAAAGAATGAGGATGATGTACTTTTAAGCTCTTATTAAGGAATAGCTCAACCATACGCTCTAATGACTTTTCCACACCCAATCCTTCTTTAGAAGGATTAAATGCAATTGCACTGCGTAGCTCTTTAATGCTACCGCCTGTGTACATTTTGTCATTTTGTAACCAAGCTGCTACTGCTTGAGTTGCCTGATCCATTGCTGACGTATAGTCAGCAATGGATGCAGCATCATTACAGAGCAAAGCTTTACGGTGTTCTGCAAAATCTACCATGAATTAAGCGCCTCGTACCGCAACTAATGCTTCAGAAATTGCTTTCTTAAAGCGCACAATTACTTCTTCACATTCAGCTTGGTTAATAATTAATGGGCAAAGTAGACGAATCACTGTACCGTTACGCCCACCCTTTTCTAACAACAATTTGTTGTTGAAACACGCTGCTTGGATTGCAGCAGCCAATTGACCATCTGCAGGAAGTGAACCCATATGGTCAGCAGGTTTACGCTCATCAACGATTTCGATACCGATCATTAAACCGCGGCCACGTACATTACCGATACATGGGAATTCTACAGCTAATTTCTTCAATTCAGCTTGAAGGAAATCACCGCGCTCTTGTGCGTTTTGCGCAAGATTTTGTTCTTTAATCGTTTTGATCGTAGCAAGACCAGTACCCATAGCCAATTGGTTACCACGGAAAGTACCTGTGTGACCTGCAGGCTGCCAAGCATCAAACTTACGCTTAATACCAAGTACTGCAAGTGGTAAGCTTCCACCTACTGCTTTCGACATCACTACAACATCAGGTTCGATACCCGCATGTTCAAAGGCAAACATTTTTCCTGAACGCGCGAAACCAGCTTGTACTTCATCAAGAATTAAAACGATGTTGTGCTTTTCAGTCACTTCACGAATTTTTTTCAACCATTTCACAGGTGCTGTAACCACACCGCCCTCGCCTTGAATCGCTTCAAGGATAACTGCAGCAGGCTTAGTCACACCGCTTTCAACATCTTCGATGAAGTTTTCAAAGAAATAAGTAAGCGCGTCAACACCCGCTTCACCGCCTAAACCTAGTGGGCAACGGTATTCATGTGGATACGGCATGAATTGAACGCCTGGCATTAAACCATTAACAGCGTTTTTAGCAGACAAATTACCTGTCATTGCTAATGAGCCGTGAGTCATACCATGGTAGCCACCAGAGAAGCTGATCACAGTGCCACGACCAGTATATGTTTTTGCAAGTTTAATTGCTGCTTCTGTACCATCTGCACCAGATGGACCACAGAACTGTAGGCAGTACTCTTCTTTACCACCCGGTAATTCAGCAAGTAAAGCTTCAGTAAAAGCATCTTTTAAAGGTGTCGTTAAATCCAAAGTATGTAATGGAAGACCACTCGCTAAAGTGTCTTGAATACTTTGAATGACCGCAGGATGATTATGGCCCAAAGCCAATGTTCCTGCCCCAGCTAAACAATCGAGGTACTCTGTACCTTCAACATCAGTAACCCAGCAACCTTGTGCTTTTGCTATCGCTAACGGCAATTTACGTGGATAGCTACGAACATTAGATTCCATCTGACTTTGGCGAGTCAAATAGTATTCGTTAGTAGAATTAGGTGCAGGATTTACAGAAGAAACGCTCATATCGAATTACCATCTCTGATATGGGTTAATAGAAATAAGTCGGGTGACTTGCGGTCCTTTGACTCGGTGCTTTATAGAGTTCTAGTTAGCCTATTGTGTAGAGTTATAACTAGAGGGCGCGATGATAACGAATTTTGAAATAAAATAAATAGATTTCTATCGTTTTCACCAGCAGATTCTAAAATATTAATGTGACAAATTGATAACTTGTATAGATTTCAAACTGTACCACTTCTATTTTAGATAAGTTTGAACTTGAGCTAAAGTAAAACAGTCCAAATTATGCAAAAAATGTTCAATTTTTTTTGCTGATTTGAACTGACTTTTTCAGTATTCCTAAATTCGAGCTTGGGCTAAAGCATAGTTTTGTAACATTATGAATCTTATATATTCATGTAGTTGTACGTGTGTGATTAAAACCACTTTTTTCACTCATTTTTTTAAGAATAGTTTCAAGAGCTCTCGATTAAAATACATCAGCAACCCCATCATCACAACGACAATCCCCCACAAGGCGTCATTATGAATAATTTCATTATTTAAGGATGCCCCCAAAACTAGGGCGATGACTGGCGTCATGACATTACTCAAAGACACTGTCGACGCTGCTAAGCGGCGGATTAACCAAAAATAGCACAGCATCGCAACAATTGATGACATGATCATTGTAAACAAAAAACCCACCATCGCTTGCGTACTTGGTAGCACAGTTGGGATTTGTTGCCAAATGAATGGAATGATTAAGAGTGATCCTAAAGCTGAAAAGATTAATGAACCTGTCGCCTGACTCATGGGGCTTAAAGGTGCATTAATTTGTTTGACCCAAAAAATCGAACTGATATACGACACCATACTGATCAGCATCAGAACCACACCCCAAGGATTGACTCGCTCATCTGCAGATTCTGCAAAAACAAATGTGAGACCCAATACGGCAATGACCATTCCACTCCATTGTAAAATAGACAACTTATGTGTTTTTAGGATGAGATGTCCAATGAGACCTGCAATTAATGGCGAAAATCCGAAGATCAGTGCCATTAAGCCTGACGTTAAATAATTTGCTGCTAAGTAGATAAATAACTGCGCACCTATTAAATTTAGGCTACCAGCCACATAACTTTTCAGCGATACATGATCAAACGGGAGTGGATCACGCATCATTTTGAGCAACGCCAAAGCAATTATAGATGCACCAAAGTATCGAATGATGAGCACCCACATTGGATGAATTTCTGCAACACTCCATACAATGGCAAGTGGTGTTGCAGCCCATATCAATACCAATAAGGCATATATACTCGCAACGACCATTATATTTGAGGAACTAGAATTCATAATTTGCTCAAAATTAAATCAATATTTTCTTAGGCACATAAAAAACAGACCTAAGTTACCCTAGGTCTGTTGCACAATCTCACCAAGTTTACTTCACAAGTTTACGAAGGTCTTGGCTAAGATCTAAATATTTATCTGCTTCAAATGCAGCTTGTTTGCTAATCAATTTTTTAAGATGACGCATTTCTTTAGCCGCATTTACCGTAATACCACCAACAATAATACCGTCAGTTACACCGAACAATACAAATGAAGATTCTGCACGTAGCTCAGGATTGATTTCACCACGAACGAACCATTCAGCCGCTGCCATATCACCTACGAATTGGTAGTTAATGTCCAACTGATCTGTCCAGAACCATGCTGGATTAGGAGTAGGATGTTCTACACCCATTACATGGCGTGCAAAGATACCTGCTTGAAGATTAGCATTTTCCCAAGTCTCAACACGACGGTGGTTACCACAGTCACGAAGTTGAGTTGCCACATCACCTGCCGCATAAATATCAGCATTCGAGGTTTGGCAATTTTCGTTTACTTTGATCGCGAGATCAACGTCAAGACCAGCGTCAACTGCCAACTGCGCATTTGGCACAATACCGATACCATAAACCACAGCATCCGCACGAAGTTCTTGGCCATCAGCCAAAGTCACTACGATTTCTTCGCCATCAAGCTTGCACTCTGCAATTGAGGTTGAAAGACGGACATCCACACCTGCCAATTTTTGCTGTTCAAGCAAGAATTCACTCAAGATGCGTGGCGATGAACGGCCCATCACCATTGGACCCATTTCAATGACAGTGACTTCACATTCTTTGAAACGTGCAGATGATGCAAGCTCAAGACCGATTACACCACCACCAATCAGGATGATACGTTGACCTTTTTGTAACACTGGTACAAGGGCTTGTGAATCTTCAAGATTACGCAGCGTGTAAACATGTTTGCCAAGTGCATCGAAGTTTGGAAGACGACGTGCTGCACCGCCAGTTGCAATCAGCAATTTGTCATAAGCAACAACATCACCATTTTGAAGTTCGACAGTTTTGGCTTCAGCGTTGATTTTCACGACACCATTACCACGAATTGCTGTCACACCAAGATCTGCTAATTTTTCTTCAGATAAAATTTCAATCTTGGTTTCTTCAGGTTTTAAAATCACGTCTTTAGAAAGTGGTGGACGCTCATAAGGAAGATGCGTTTCATCACCAATTAATGTGATTTTACCTTCATATTTGTTTGCACGAAGCTCAAGGATCGCACTTGCGCCTGCTTGACCTGCACCAACGATGACGATGTTGTTTACATTGCTCATGGGATTAACCTTTTAATTCCGCAGATACGATACCGAAGCCCGCAATCCACTCACTAATATCTTCATAGCAGTGAGTTATCATTTCATACTCACCAACTTCGCTCAGTGCAGCAAATGCTGCCATCCAGCAACGCACTTCTTGACCACCACGACCACCTTCGACACGAATTTCTGCCTCAGTCATCGCTTCCATTGCAGCAAAATCTGCTTGTTTAAATTTCTCAAGCAATGCGATATCCCACTCAGGGCTCAGCGGTACTGCAACTGATGTATCTCCAGCAGCAAGTTTCTGACCAACTGCAATAATTTTCGCTTGACGCGCATTACGTGCTTCTTCAGTTGGATTACGGCCAGCAATTAAAAACTCTTCAACTTCTGGTGGCACTGACCCCATTTGAGGTGTTGGTGGATCATGAGACAAACCACCTGTACCCAATACAAGTACACGCTCATTTTCAAGATTAAGTGACTTAATATATTGTCCAACCGCACGGCCTAAAGCAATGGTACGCTTTGTGGTTGGCATTGGTGCGGCAGCGCCATTAATAAATATTGGAATCGTTTTATAACGATCAAGTTTTCCATCACAAAGGAAGTGTAATGGTTGAGTCACACCATGGTCAGCCTGCATACGATATGAGTATGCAACATCAACACCTTCATCTAGAACTTGACGCACAAGTGCCAAAGCCTTGTCTTCAGGAACATCGATTTTATTGTCAATTTTACCGTAATCCCAGTCACCAGCAGCCGTAGCACGGATACCGACACAGAAACTTGGCATAAGGTCGTAGAAAAAACCGTTAAAATGGTCTGGACCAAAAGTAATGATCAGTGTTGGATCGTAAGCTTTTACTTCAGCAGATAATTGTTCAAAAGCAGCACGTACTTTTTGCTCTTTTGACTGATCTTGAGGTGAAGCAAATTCCATTAAAGGACTGTGCGAAGCACAAATAAGTTTAACGGCCATGAGAGACTCCTTAAAAGGAAGGCAGCCTTAGAACAGGCTGCCGATAAGTCCATTTTTTAGACTAGATTTTATTCGTCAAAGAAACCAGCACGTGGTTGACGTAGACCACGAATACCCAAACCACATTCTGCATTGATCAGAACACCAGTTAAAGGTCGGTTATTTTGACGAGATGCCAAGAGCACATAAGAACCTGTCATTTCTTCAGGCTCAGGTAAGAAGTTCAACGGCATACCACGCGCGATTTTCTCAGGATCACGCGCATCTAAAAGACCTAGATTTTCTTGGCCTAATGATGCAGCACCTTTAATGTTTACATTCATACCTGACGGCGCAACAGCATTCACACGAACTTTGGGTGCAAGCTCGTACGCCAATTCCTTCATGATGCCTACGCCAGCATGCTTAGATGCTGTGTAAACTGGACCACCACCCGCAGAATATAATGCTGAGTTAGATAGCGTGAAGATTATCGAACCTTCAGATTTTACTAACTCATCAAGTGCAGCTTTAGCACCTAGAATTAATGCTTTCGTATTAATTCCCATGATTTCGTCAAACGCTTTATCAAGTTGCTCACCTGAAGTATTGACGATATCTGCGTAGTGATCCCAGATTCCTGCATTACCAATAAAGCAATCAAGCTTACCAAAACGCTCAACAGTTGCTTTTACAGCACGGACATTGTCTTCATAGTTGGCAACATCACCAGCGATTGCAACAATTTGATCACCAAAGCGTTCTTTTAAAGCATCGACTTTAGATTGTGAACGTTGTAACACACCAACGTGTGCACCTTCTTCAAGGAAGCGTTCAACTAAAGCCCAACCTAAACCAGAACCACCACCTGTGATCAGTGCAACTTCGCCTTTAAGCCAACCCATGATTACTCTCCTGCCATTTCAACGTATAACGCACCATCTTCAACAATCACTGGGAAAGTTTGAATTGGATCTGTCGCTGGTAAACATAATGCTTGACCGGTTTTTAAACAGAAGCGAGCTGAATGCAATGGGCATTCGACAGTGCCATCGTCTTCAAGATAACCTTCTGACATTGAAGCATTACCATGAGAACAACGGTCATTCATTGCGAAGAACTCACCACCATTGTTAAACACTGCAAGCGCATCGATACCGTTAACGCCGCAATCTACTTTCAACGCTTCGCCTTCGTCTAATTCGTCAACTTGGCAAACAAAAATCTTATTCATTAGAAGAACACACTCAGGTTGTGAGAGTTATAGGTAACTTGATCAAGCGTGATCTTACGGTTGAAAATTTGGAAGCCTAGGCCACCTTCAACTTTACGGATCTTGTCATGACGTTTACCACAGTAAATCGTGACATCTTTCTCTTTTTGTGTACGGTACAAAAGATATGTAACGTATACATCGTATTCGCCTTCCACTTCAGTAGCTTCTACGATCACGTTACTCACCATATGAGTTGTACGTGATGGAGGCTCTTCAGCCCAAGCCATACCTGTTTCAAGACGAGCAACACGACGCTCTAAAAGATCTTTCGTATCATTGAACACCCAAGTTGTAGGTGGTTCAATTGAACGACGACGGTCACGTGTTTGAGCATTTGGTGTTGTACGTAGCGTGTAAGAAATATCTTCAGCTAACGTATCTAACCAGTCGCGGAATTTCCAATCGTCAAGCAATTTCGCTTCACGATAGAGGAATTGGCTAATTTGATGGTGAAGTTCTAAACTCACTTGACTCATTTCATAAGCTCCTTCTCATATTCGTCAGCTGCTTTCTCAACATCTTCCCATTTTTCATGGATTAGCAAGTCTGCCCAACGACGGTACATGCCGCGTGCCGCAGTTTCTGAGAAAATATAGTTGGTGATACCAGGGATACCATCTTCACGAATTTTCTCGTTGCCAAGACCCATTTCCATAATGAGTTTGTTTTGACGTGCTTTGTAACCACGTAAGACTTTTTGAATTTCGATCCAGTTTTCAGAGTCATCTTGCTCTAAGAAACCAGCTGGACCAAATGCACGTGTCGCAGAACGTTCAAACGCTTCTTTCACTTCTTGTGACGCTTCAGCATCCGCAATACAGAACGCCCATACTTCAGTTTTGTTTGGACCACGTGGATGCCATACGCGAAGTGTTGCTGTACCGTTTAACCAAGACAATGTTGGGAACATAGTGTTATGACCCGCAAGACGTAAAGCACGGATTTCACCAAGACGCTCTTTAACTTCTTCGTAAGTTTCGCGGAAATAGTTTGCTACTTCACCATCAACCCATACGTTTGCATCTGGTTTCTCTGTAAAGAAGAAGCCTGAACCGTGACCACGTGAACCATATTGGATTGCGTCTTTCGCAGTTTCCCATACAGGACGTGCAGTTTGCGCAGCACCTAATTTCTTAGTAGATTCGTCATCAGGTTTAGCACCTAATACTTGAATCGCAGATGCGTGAGAGAACAATGCATGATATTGGTCAGATGCAAACTGTTCAGCCGCAAATTTCCAGTTACATTCGATTTCCCACTTATGAACACCACCGATAATCTCAGTACCACCTGGACGACGATCTAATACGCCATCTAAGTACCAAGCGATATCACCCATGTATTCTTCAAGGTCTGGAGTTGTTTCATCCCAACAACCGAAGATTAAGCCTTTATAAGACTTCACACGGTTTACTTCGATCAAACTCCACTTCTCTTTACATGCGCCTTGAGGGAATGCACGATCTTCAAGAGGAATATCTTTAAGAGAGCCGTCTACGCCATAAGACCAACCGTGGTATGGACATGTAAATGCACGAGTGTTACCGCAGTCAGCAAAGCTCACGCGCATTGAACGGTGACGACATTGGTTTAACAATGCTTTGATTGAACCGTCTTTTTGACGTACCACGATGATCGGATCTTCACCCATATAGGTATTGAAGAAATCACCAGCCTTTGGAATTTGGCTTTCATGGCAAAGGAATAACCATGTACGACCGAACACACGTTCAAGTTCTAATTCATAGATATCTGGATCTGTATAAATAGATGGCGTGATACGTCCATTTTGTGCATCGACTAAAGCATCGATTTCGCGCACATCAATTTTCCCACTCATGAAAAGCTCTCCTGTGACTAAATTAGACACAAACTAATAGACTCAACTTTGCAGAGATAATGAGTTTTGAACGAGTTTTGGGGAAATATTTTTTTTGTTTGAATCAAGATGTTTTATCGATAAATTAATCAATCGCTGAATACGTGAATTTTACCATATTTTAATAATAACGTTGATATTTCAATATGCTCAGCCCCACTTCACCGAATATCCATTTGTGAACTATACTCGCACTTGATCATATTTAGACATTATATGAATCAATCTTTGGATGATTTTTTATGGAACTACGACACCTACGATATTTCATTGCTGTGGCAGAAGAACTCAACTTCACCAAAGCAGCCTTGCGCCTTTATACTGCTCAGCCATCATTGAGCCAGCAGATTAAAGATCTTGAAGATGAAATTGGCGTCCCTTTGCTTTATCGTACAAAACGTAAGGTAGAACTCACTGAGGAGGGTCAAGTCTTCCTTGAACAAGCTCGCCTCACGATAGCCCAAGCAGACAAAGCAGTCGCAATGACTCGTCAGATTGCCAAATCTAAACAGCAATTGTTACGTATCGGCTTTGTTCCTGTAGTTGAAATGAAAATTTTTCCTTACGTTCTCCCTAATCTTCGTGTTCAAAACCGGGATTTAAAGATTGAATTGTTAAGCTTAAACAACTCCGATCAGTCAAAAATGTTAAAAAAAGGCGAAATTGATATCGCTTTTACTCGTCAAAATCTATTTAGTGATGAAATCGAAAGTCAATTTGTTTTACGAGAACCTTTGATTTTCTTACTCCCCAAAGATCATCCACTCGCTAAATACGATCGCATTCCAGTTAAAGAGCTCGATGGAATCGATTTCATTATTCCTTCTGAACAGCAATCTCAAACCCTAAATAAGATCATTCTAGATTTTGCTAAATATCATCAAATCAATTTAAATATTGTTCAAACTGCAGACAATATCCTCTTTAACATTAATTCTATTGGCATGAACCTGGGCTGTACTTTTCTACCTGGATATATCGCACCACTGACGATGAACAACACCGTGATTCGCCCGCTAGACGTGGAATTACCTTCAATCGATTTATTTGCAAGCTATAGAAAAACTACTAACTCAGAAGGCGTCAAAAAATTTATGGACTTACTGAGCTCTGTTTTTTACCTTGATATTAATCGTAATTAATTAATTTTTTTTCAAATTAATGATCACCGTTAGACATAGCGGTGATTTTTAGTTTTATTTCAACCATCAGTCTTAGACTTTAGTCTAATAAAGTTTTACAAATATCATCATAAATTCTATGAATTCAGGCTTTAGATTAGACTAATTTTTAAACAACTCATTAACCAACTAGACTTGATCTACCACTTAAGTCTAATGCATTAAAACAGATCAATGCTCAATATTGATTATCAATATGCAGATTTAAACGTATTAAACACATGTTCTATATTTTCAGTTTTAAAAAAGAGGATGATCAAATCATCCTCTTTTTTAGTTTTTTAGGATTTTAAATTATTTAACACCATGAACTGCTAGATAATTTTTAATCACTGTATTAAATTCTTCTGCTTTTTCAACTTGCGACCAGTGGCCACACTGACTAAAAATATGTGCATCAGCATTTGGAACGATATTCAAAATGTCCCAAGTACGCGACACAGGAATTACCACATCTTGAGTACCATGAATCAACAATACAGGAACTGTAATGTCTTTCATTTTTTCAAAGTCTAATGGGAACTCGAAACGATCACGGTCACGCGCACCCACAACATCCATTAAACGATCAGATGCATAGTCATTCGCCGCAGAATCAAAACGTACTTTTACCAGCTCATCTGTAATTAAGTCTTTATTTACAACGAACATTGAAAGTGTCTTACGAATACCTTCTTCTGTTAAAACTGGGTTTGCATGCGCTTTTAGGGCTGCAGTTTGTTTTGCACCACCTGTACCCATTGAAACAATACCGAGTACACGCTCTGGATAATCAAGTGCCAATTGGAATGCTAACCAACCACCTAGCGAATTACCTACTAACCATGTTTTTTCAATACCAAGTGCATCAAGAGTACGAATTGCATGATCAACCCATGCACGGATACCGTATTGAGTTCCTGGTGCAACGACAGTTTGACCATAACCAATGGTATCAATTGCGATACAACGCGCTTGCTCACCAATTGCAGGTAAATTCAACCACCAGTTAGCAGCTGCTGATACACCAGTACCAGAACCATGAAGGAATAAAATAGGCGTGCCTTCACCAATTTCATGATAATGGGTTAACTCACCTTCAGCAGTTTCGATCCATTTATCTTCTAAACCAAAGAATGAATCCGTTTTATATTCTGGAATTTGAACAGTGCTCATCATAGTCCTCTAACTGTCTATAACTGATCATATATTTGTGAAACAATCATCAGTTGATGTTTACAAATGATAGTTTTACAGTCTTATATTAACTGCTCTGTACCTTTCAACTGATACAAATTTACGATTGCATCCATCTTTTTACCAATTAAATAAATTACTGTTTTTTCTTATTTTTTTAAAATCAATATTCACCCTCTAATATGACTTGATAAGATCTCGATATGATCCTTGCTCATCATATCGAGATCAATTTCATTTTTTAGAATTTATAACTATAACTTAACGCCACACGATGCTCTTCTAAATCACTCAAGGTACCTGGAACATTGATGTTGTTATAATTAGTATCAATGAACATATAGTTGAAACCAAGACCTTTATACTTACCTTCTGGCACAACATAGTTCACGATGATGTTATTTTCATTCTCGCGACCTCGACCTGGTGTTGCCGTATCAATATTCCAACCTTGGAAATGACGTACAGTGGCAGATAATCCTGGTACACCCATTTCTTTAAAATTATAGGTATAACCTACACTCCAAGATTTCTCATCCTTACGGATAAAACTCGCGACTGACCAGTTATCTAAATAAGGTTGTGGCACCCAACCACCCAATGTTGGGAATAGTGTCGCTTTATCTCCATGCTCGCCAAACATCTCTTGATAACCTAATTGAACAGTATGCATACCATGATTGACTTTCGCCCCCATAGAAATTGCTTGGCTATCAATTTCACCAAAAAGTTTATCGCCAGTTTCACTGTTATCGAAGTAACGAATATGTGCATCTAAATTCGTTTTTTCATCAAGTTTAGTTTTATAGCTTGCAGCAACATAATGTTGCTTGAAGATGTCAGTTAAATCAGCGAACCAATAACTACCACCAATCTTTGATGTAAACTGGTGATCAACACCAACAATATACATTCCATCATCAGTTGTGAGACCTTGAGCTTCTGCCTTCGCAAAATCATTGTTTGGGAATAAGGTCAAATCTTGATACTGATTATCGTAACGCGCATTAATACCATCAATATAAGCTAAGGTTAATTTAGTATCCTGAATATCTTTCGACTCTAACCATGCACCACTATAAGTAGTTAATAATTGGCGTGATGGATCGAAGAAAATAACTGGTGACATCGGCAATAAATCACCTACTTTAAGTTCAGTTTCAGAAACTTTAAATTTTAAAGTCGCACCGAATTTAGCATTATCGCGTTCTGTACGACCTTGACTGTTATCATATGGCATATGAATGTCATTTACAGAATCACGCGATTTCAATCCAATTGCATATTGAGCCAAGAGATCTGCACCAACTTGAATGCCTGCACCAATATCGTGATAACCCGATTTAGCATCTAAAGTGATTGCTTGCGTCCAGTTACCATAATCTAGATTTGGTGCTGTATCGTAATTACGTTCTAAATAGAAATTTTTAAATTTAAGCTGAACATTTGAATCAGCCACAAAATTCGCGTGAGCAGCAGTTGTCCCTAGAGTTGTTGCAGCAATCATTGCTAGCCATAATTTTTGATGACGCATGGCTTCATCCTATACTCAAATCAGCGTTGATGAGCATATTGCTAAATTGTGCACTCTGAAGAAATCAGACTAGAGTCTAAAAAAAATTTAGACTTTTCCGATGAAAAACAATACTTTAAAAATTCTCATTGTTATAAACAATTAATAATAGCTCAGTAACTAAGCAAATTAACTTTTACTATGGATAATTTATTATATTTTAATATCTTACAAATTAACCCAGAAGCATTTTGCCATTTTATTTAATAGTTTTTAAGTTTAACAATCACGATACGCTCTACACCAAATCACTCAATATAAGCACCCAAACATCTCACGCAATTGTTTTTTTATATGTATCTTTTCTAAATTCATAAAAAAAGCACTCCTAAGAGTGCTCTTTCAAATCACTTTTAAATTATGCGTTAAGTTCTTTTGCTTTAGCCATAGTCAAAGCTAGATCTTCAATCATGTCTTCCTGACCACCAACAGTACCACGGCGACCAAGCTCCATTAAGATTTCACGCGCAGATACGCCATATTTCGCTTCAGCACGTTTAGCGAACAATAGGAATGAAGAGTAAACACCCGCATAACCTAAAGTAGCTGCATCACGGTCTGCACGAATTGGGTTGTGCATCATTGGAATCACGAGATCTTCAGCAACATCTTGTACTTTGAACAAGTCAACGCCTGTGTCCATACCCATACGATTTGCAACAGCGATGAACAATTCAAGTGGTGTGTTACCTGCACCCGCACCGAGACCTGCAGATGCCAAGTCAACACGTACCGCGCCTGCTTCAACAGCAGCAACAGTATTTGATACACCCATACCTAAGTTGTGGTGACCGTGGAAACCCAACTCAATGCTTGGGTCCAAGTGTTGACGTAAGTGTCCAACGCGATCAATTACATCTTGAGGAAGCATGTAACCTGCTGAGTCAGTCACATAAATACAGTTTGCACCGTAAGACACCATCTTCTTCGCTTCTTCTAAAAGACGCTCTGGAGATGCCATGTGAGCCAACATTAAGAAGCCCACTGTGTCCATTTCTAATTTACGCGCAGCGGTGATGTGCTGTTCAGAACAGTCAGCTTCAGTACAGTGAGTTGCAACACGAATCGTTGATACACCGATTTCATGTGCCATTTTCAAGTGGTCAACCGTACCGATACCAGGAAGAAGAAGTGCAGAAACTTTTGCATTCTTCATACGCGGTACAACAGCAGACAAGTATTCTTCGTCAGTCGCAGCAGCAAAACCGTAGTTTACTGATGAACCACCAAGGCCGTCACCGTGAGTGACTTCAATTAATGGTACGCCTGCATCATCAAGTGCTGTTGAAATTGCAATCATTTGCTCAACAGTCGTTTGATGGCGCTGCGGATGCATACCATCACGTAAAGTCATATCATGAACAATAATCTTAGACATGCGGTTGCTCCTTAAGCTTCTTCTTTGTTGAATACGTGTTCAGCAAACATTTCTGCTGTACGAGCAGCTGCAGCTGTCATAATGTCGAGGTTACCTGCATATTTCGGCAAGAAATCACCCAAACCTTCTACTTCCAAGAAGATGGAAACACGGTTACCATCAAAAATTGGACCATTTACAAGTTTGTAACCTGGTACATATTTTTGCACTTCTTTAATCATCGCGTGAACTGATTCAGTGATCGCAGCTTGATCTGGCTCACCTTCAACGAGACAGTGTACTGTGTCACGCATCATAAGTGGTGGCTCAGCAGGGTTAATGATGATGATCGCTTTACCTTTTTTCGCACCACCAACTTTCTCAATAGCACCCGCAGTTGTACGTGTGAATTCGTCGATGTTTTTACGTGTACCAGGACCTACAGATTTTGTAGACACAGTCGCGATGATCTCACCATATTCAACAGGTTGAACACGTGAAACTGCTGCAACCATAGGAATTGTCGCCTGACCACCACACGTTACCATATTCACGTTAGGCACTTCACCTTCTGCAAGTAAAGCTTCTAAGTTCACAGGTGGAACACAGAAAGGACCAATTGCAGCAGGTGTTAAGTCAATCATCAGTACACCAAGTTCATTTAACTTGCGGCTGTTTTCAGCATGTACATATGCAGACGTTGCATCAAAAGCAATTTTGATATCATCTTCAATGACGTGAGGAAGAAGACCATCAACCCCTTCTGCAGTGGTTTTTAAACCCATTTTCGCAGCACGAGCAAGACCTTCAGAAGTAGGATCGATACCCACCATCCAAACTGGCTCTAACCATTCGCTACGTTGAAGTTTGTAAAGCAAATCAGTACCAATGTTACCTGGTCCGATCATTGCACATTTAATCTTTTTCATTAACGTACTCTCTCAAAATTCCGACTTATTCAGCAGCGAAAGCAGCAGTCACTGAACCAAAGCCTTCAATCTCAACTTTGAATTCATCACCTGGGTTTGCTACAACCATAGGGCCTAATGCACCTGTTAAAATAATGTCACCAGCTAACAATGGACGACCACGACGTACCATTTCATCAGCAAGCCAGACAGCTGCATTTAAAGGGTTTGCTAAGCAAGCCTTACCAACACCTTGAGACACGACTTCTTCACGACGTGTCATGATCATTTTACAATTCACTAGATCAAGGTTATCGAGTTTTACAGGACGTGAACCCAATACAAATGCAGCTGAAGATGCATTATCTGCGACAGTGTCAATCAAACTGATCTTCCAGTTTTCAATTCGACTATCCACCACCTCAACAGCAGGAAGTGCATAATCAGTCGCGCTGATAATGTCAGCATAAGTGTGTTTTTCTTTCGTTAAATCTTGTTTGATCACCAAAGCGATTTCCGCTTCTACTTTAGGTTGGATCAATAGACCTGCAGGAATCGCCTCTCCATCACCATAAGCCATGTCTGCAAACAGCATACCGAAGTCAGGTTGATCTACACCGAGTTGTGCTTGAACCACTTTTGATGTCAAACCGATTTTACGCCCAACTAAACGACGACCTTCTGATAAGGCACGCGCTGTATTCACTTCTTGTACAGCGTAAGCGATATCTACATCAGCAGCTTCACCACCCAACGTTGGGCGAATTGGTGCGATTGCACTTTGTGATAATTCAGCAGTTCGTAACGCTTGTGCTACTGATTCAACTACAGCAGAATTAGACATCAAGACTTCCTTCAACTTCATTCGATGATCTATTTGACCTTAGGAAATTGCTTGAAAACAACCTTCTAAAGGACAAATTCTTTTAGAGAGATACCTGCATCTCTGATGAGAGCTAGAATGGAAAAATCTTGACCTATATGCCAATACTTATTTTCTTTATGACAATAGTTTCAGACTATAAATAATTTATCAAATGAAGACACTATCTTATTGTTTTACATGTTTTTAAAATTTTATTATTTAAATATACAGAATGTTTAATCTATTTCTAATACTGCTTATTAGACCATTGATAATAGAATTATCCATGAATTACAAATTATTAATGCACTAATCCAAAGACAAGTTATATTCTTTTATTGTTCAACTACAATTCAATTAAAATACATTTTAAAAGCCTTGTTAAGGCGACTTAAGTCGTAAAATCGGTGTTGAATATTACAATTGCTACTATCTCATCACCAAATAATCACATTTTCTCTCCATCAAAAAAGATTAGAATATTCATCAGGTGAAGATACAGAGATAACAATGAAATTATTAAAACTGCCACTATTGATCTTAGCTACCGGGATTAGCTTTTCGGTACTTGCTGACACAGAACCTAAAACTAATATTATTAATCTTCAAGCAGACGCTTCTAAACAAGTCTCTAATGACGAAATGCACGCCATTCTATTTATTGAAAAAAGTAATAAACAGCCTGCACAACTTTCAACACAAATGACCCAATTGATGAATCAGGCCATCAACATCAGTAAAAAATACCCCCAAGTTAAGGTCGAAACAGGTTCTCAGACCACTTACCCTGTCTATGACAACAACAATTCAACAAAACTGAAGGAATGGCGCGGCCGCGCTGAAGTGAATATTGAAAGCAAAGATTTTAAAGCAGCGAGCCAATTAATTAGCGAGTTACAACAAGATTTTCAAACACAATCGATTAATTTCACTGTTTCCACTGAAAAACGAAAGCAGGTTGAAAATGAGTTATTGACTGAAGCTACGCAAAATTTCCAACAGCGCGCTCAGGTTCTCACTAAAGCTTGGAATCGTTCTAGTTATAACTTGGTTAACTTGAATATGAACACCAATAATTATTCACCAAGACCATTGGCCATGGCACGTGCCGCAATGGTTGTAGAGAGTGCACCCGTTGCAGACTCACAAAATATGGCTGCTGGAGAATCAACAATCACAGTCAATGCAAATGGATCAATTCAATTAAAATAGTTTGCTATTAAAGTTCAAAAAGCCACTCAATAAGTGGCTTTTTTTTGTTCCTTACTTTTTAAATGGGAAGGCATATTTCACAATACGTCCCAAAACCTGACCATATTGTTTAAATAAACTCGCATTATTGTAATTCAAGCCGTATTTTTCACACACCGCTTTCACTTTAGGCCCCATTTGACGGTAACGTCGAGCAGGAATATCTGGATAAAGATGATGCTCAATCTGATGACTCAGATGCCCCGTCAGAATATGGAATCCTTCTGAACCTGTGAGGTTAGAAGACCCACGAATTTGACGCATATACCAATGGCCACGGCTTTCATTTTCTAAAACTGACTTCGGGAAAACTTCCACATCTTTGGTGAAATGACCGCAGAAAATAATACTGAATGTCCAGATATTACGAATACCATTAGCGACTAAATTACCTGTTAAAACGGGTAATGCTGCAGGACCTGCAATGAGTGGGAAAAAAACATAATCTTTAAATAACTGTTTCCCCATTTTCTTTTTCATCGGGTTCAAACGTTGTTGAAATTCTTCTTTGGTCATGCGCCCTTTTAAGCGCTTACCAATTTCTAAGTTCTGAATCGCTACACCCCACTGGAATAACAAACAGAATGGAATACTGTAAAGTGGTTGTAATAAATATCCTTTTTTCCAGCGTTGCTCTGGGAACAAACGAAGAATTCCATAACCAATATCATCATCCATACCTTTGATATTGGTATAGGTATGGTGTTTGTAGTTGTGGGTTTGGCGCCAATCATCAGATGTGCCGACGATATCCCATTCGTAAGTTGTCCCTTTAAATTTAGGGTCGTTCATCCAATCATATTGACCATGCATCACATTATGGCCCAACTCCATGTTTTCCATGATTTTGGCAAAACCAAGCAAGCCTGTGCCTAAAAGCCATGCTGGAGGAAACCAGCCAGCAAATAAGCATGCACGTCCAAGGATTGAACTGTAGCGAATCGCTGCATACACTCGCTTAATATACTTTTCGTCTTTTTCACCTAAATCATCAAGAACTTCCTGCTTAATCGCATCAAGTTCACGTGCGAGTTCATCAAGTTGTGCATCAGTGAGTTCACGATTTTTTGGGTTTTTGAAATATTGTGCTTGAACTGGCATATTCATGATTATTCTCGCTTATAGGTCGATAGTGAGATCAGACTGAGCTGAATTGATACAGATTTTGAGCAGATTTCCAGGCTCAGTATTTTCTGCACCATTGACGAGGTTTTTAGTTGCACCTTGCGCTTTATGGCATGCACATTTATTACATACCCCCATGCGGCAACCGTGCTGTGGGCGAATATTTTGTTGCTCTAAACTTGCAAGTATTGATTGTCCCTTTGGAATCGTGACGACCTTATTTGATTTCGTAAGTGTGACCTGAACAAAACCAGTTTCATCACTAATGAATGGTTCAACACTGAATGCTTCACCTTTAAATTTATGAACACGAGTATCAGTTAGTTGTTCAGCAACTTGCACAAATCCTGCTGGACCGCATGCATAAACCGTATATTGATCTAAGGATTCGATAGCAGTTAAATGAGAATCTTCTAAACGGGAATCAGCCACTTCATCTTGAGTGGTAAAAAATTCAACATTAAAATTTGAGTGTTGATTCGCCAAAGCAATCAACTCTGTTTGAAATGCTAAATCTTCTGTTTTTTTTGCCCAGTACATCAATTTA
Source organism: Acinetobacter sp. ANC_7512 (assembly GCF_056779935.1). NCBI lineage: Bacteria > Pseudomonadati > Pseudomonadota > Gammaproteobacteria > Moraxellales > Moraxellaceae > Acinetobacter > Acinetobacter sp. ANC_7512. The sequence continues at coordinate 131,443 of NZ_JBWYIX010000005.1, forward strand.
ACTGGCTGAACTAATTTTTTTTCTTGCTGCAATAATGCCTTGATCAAGCTGTACATTGGAGTAATACCACTCCCTGCGGCCAGCATTAATAGAGGTGTATTTACACTTCCGAGTGTCATATCTCCATAGGGTGCACCAAACTCAACAATATCGCCTACCTCAGCAATATCGTTAATCCAAGAACTGACTACACCCTGATCGACTTTCTTAGCAGTCAACAATACATGTTGAGTGTCGATTTTGGTCAAACTATAGGTACGTTCAAAACAACGACCTCGTGTCGTGACAATAACTGGATGATGTTGCCCTGCTTCACCAAACTGAAATTTTCGATTAACCGCAATTTTTAAGCTGACCGTATCATTTGCAACTTGTGTACGTTCAACAATTTTGCCTAATGATTGATTCACCGACCAAATTGGATCGATCTTTTGCAACCAAAAATTGGCAGCATTCGGATCAAATACAGCATTTACTGCGGATCTAATCAAATTTTTAGGTTGCTTAACTGCTTGCATCATGGGCTCATCACAGTGGGTTTAGAATTATTATACACATGTATATATATTTGTATAGACACTTGTATATCATCTATTGATTTCCATATCCTGACACAGAGCGATATAATGCAACTCTAACTGTAAACATCTGATATTTATGAGCAGCTCTACGATTCCCCTTTCTCCTCTGCATGCCAGTGAATCCGCATCCATTTTGGAGCATCCAACTGCACGTACAGTCGGAAGAAAAGCCACAATCACGAAAGAAGAATTATTCCAAGCTGCTCTCAACCTTATCGGACCTCAAAAAAGCATCGCATCTTTAAGCTTACGCGAAGTTGCTCGTGAAGCAGGAATCGCCCCCAACAGCTTTTATAGACATTTCAAAGATATCGATGAACTTGCCATTGAATTGATTGATCGCTCAGGTATTGTTTTACGTCAAATCTTGCATCAAGCCCGCTTAAAAGCAGTTCGCAATTCAAGTATTGTGCGTAGTTCAGTTGAAGTATTTATTGAACAGTTAGATGCTGACGAAGGTAATCTGAGCTTGTTGTTACGTGAAGGTTATACTGGTTCTGCCTCTTATAAAGAGGCGGTTGAAAAACAGCTCAATTACTTTCAGCAAGAACTCATGGATGATCTTGTTCGCCTTGAGCAAAATAACCCTCATAAAATCAAGCATCCAGAATTAGCTGCAAAAGCGATTACTCAATTGGTATTCACTATGGGTGCTAAATTAATCAACATGCCACACGATGAAAGAAAAGTTGTAGCTGAACAAACGATGACGATGATCCGAATGATTTTAGAAGGCGCACGTCATCTGAAAGAATGAATATTGAGTGTAAAAAAGCCCTTCAGTTGAAGGGCTTTTTTATTACTTTTCCCAAATTACTTCTTTATTTTGAGCAACCCAAGTTGGAATAAGTGCTTCGTACTTCGCCTCAATTTTATTACGCTTAATCTTCATAGTCGGCGTCAACATATCATTATCCATCGTCCACAAATCCATGATGACCACAAAGAATGCAATTTTTTCATGCGGTTCAAGCTTTTCATTAATTTCATTCTTCAACTCAATTAATTTTGCTTCGATATCATCACGTTTATTATCTTGCTGTAATTTATTGCGAATTTCTTCTGCCAACATCACAAAGGCGATCGGCTGTTTATGGCTTGCACCACCAACACAGACAGATTCAATCATTTGGTTATTACCAATCTTTTGTTCAATTGGTACAGGCATTACATACTTACCTTTCTGAGTTTTAAAGATGTCCTTTACACGTCCAGTAATTTTTAGACGGCCAGTCGCATCAATTTCACCCATGTCACCTGTTCTTAAATAACCATCCTCAGTCAAATCTTCAGCTGTTTTTTCTGGGTTTTTGTAATAACCCAACATTGTTCCTGGGCTTCTGACTAAAATCTCACCATTCTCATCAATCTTGCAGTCTACTCGTGCTTGAACATGTCCGACATATCCACTCATATATTCACCCATACGTGTGATATGCGAGTATCCACAGTTTTCTGTCATTCCATAAACTTCAAGCAACTCTAAGCCCAAATTTCGATACCATTTAATAATATCTACGGGTAAAGGTGCAGAACCCGTTAAAGCATAACGAACATGATTCAAACCCAATTTTGCCAAGAGTTTTTGCTTAATCTTATTCCCCAAGAATGGGATTTTAAACAACACGTTTTGTACATTCAGTGGAATTTTTTCATTAATCCCCAAATAAAATTTAGTCCATAAACGTGGCACAGAAAAGAAGATCGTTGGTTTTGCACGATTAAGATCTTCAATAAATGTATCTAATGAATTGGCAAAATAAACGGTAAAACCACAAATCATCACGGATGATTGAATAAATACACGCTCTGCAACATGAGCTAGCGGCAAGTAAGATAAAGCACGATCTTTTTCTGAAACACCAAACGTAGATTTCAGCTCACTCGCAGGTGAGAGCAAGGTCTTATAACTTTGCATAACGCCCTTAGGTAGACCTGTACTGCCCGAGGTATAAATAATGGTCGCAAGCTCATCCTCGTTTGGAAAATAAGGCTCACTGGTTGGTGCTGTTTTCGCAGTGATTTCATCCCATGTTGGCGCATTATAGTCAGGTGCCAATGGCAATTTAATACAATGCATATCTTGAGGGATGATTTGTTTCACATCGTTCCAACTGTCTCCAATACCATCCAGTTTACCGATAAACAAAGCCTTAGTTTCACTATGATCTAGAACATATTTGGTTCCTTCACCATTGAGAGTCGTATATAAAGGAACCGACACATGACCTGCCATCCAAATTGCAAGATCTGCCATAATCCAATGCGCACTATTTTTACCAAAAATTGCAATCTGAGATCGACTAGGCAAATTCAAAGATTGTAAATAAGCAGCCATTTTTTTGACTTGACTGGCCACTTCTCCCCAAGTGTATTTAATCACCTGACCATTTGGTAAAGGCTGAACTAAGAAATCTTGGTTTGGCGATTTCTTTTCCCAATACATTAAATAGTGAATATGAGTCGGTAAAAACTCAAATTGGTTGTTGTTCTGATTTACTTCCATGTGTAATGACTCCCAATAACGCATCATTGTTGTTATGTAATGACTCATAACCGAAAGCTGATTTAATCGTTTTAAACTCGTCCTGAGTTCCTGATTGCCGAGTAAAAACTACAGCTTTACGATTTAAATTTTCGAATTATTTTCTATTTTCTATCATGAATTCTGATCAAAATCCAACCATTATTTTGCTCAGTTTAATAGCGCTATATTTTTGATAAAATTGTAATTTAAGACCAATGTGTTGATGATTATCGCCAATGTACTTGGACAATGATTATCCTATAACTAAATCAAACTCATGGATAGAGATTGATCATTATGGCTCAGATTGCCACTATTTTACGTGCAAAAACTCAACTCATGGCTGTCAAAGCCCTCACCCTTGCAATCCCAGTATCACATCCTCTCGTATTTGCGGGTGAAGATTCATCAATGCAATTGTGTGGCAATATTGCTCAGCTCGGCATGAAAAAAGTGATGATTGTGACTGATGCAGTATTGGTCAAATTAGGTGTCATACAACCCATTCAAGATCAATTACAGCACAATGGGATTGAAGTTGTTATTTTCTCTGATGTAAAACCTGATCCAACTTGTGAAATTGTCGAAAAATCTCTAGCACTGTTTAAAAATACCGCATGCGATAGCGTATTGGGTATAGGGGGTGGTTCGACGATTGATACAGCAAAAGTATTAGCGCTCGCAGCCGCAAACCATAAATCGCCTAAACAACTTTTTGGAATTTTAAAAAGCCGTAAACCTGCATATCCATTGTTCGTGATTCCGACCACCGCAGGTACAGGTTCTGAAGTTACCATTGCCGCAGTTATTTCAGACAGTGAAACTCATATTAAAGGCTTAGTTATTGATCCCAAAGTCGTTCCATTAGCAACTGCTTTAGATCCCGTCATCATGAAAGGCATGCCACCTGCTATCACTGCTGACACTGGCATTGATGCCCTTACTCATGCAATTGAATCGTGGGTAAGCGGATTCGCCAACAAACAATCAGATTATTACGCCAGTGCAGCCATGAAATTGATCATGGAGAATTTAAAAAAAGCATTTGAAGATGGTCAGAATATTGCAGCACGTGAAGCAATGGCGCTCGGTTCTCATTATGCTGGTTTGGCAATGAATAGTGCTGGAATTGGCTATGTACATGCTTTGGCGCATCAATTAGGGACTCAATATCAAATCCCACACGGACGCGCTAATGCCATTATCTTGCCTCATGTTCTAGAATTTAATCGTAAAGCATCAGAAAAACGCTTAGCACTAGCAGCGAAGAAAATTGGTTTAAGCTCGTCACACACTTCGGATGAACAAGCCGCAAATATATTCATTCAAAGCGTAAAGCAATTACTCAAAGATTTGAAAATCAATACTGAGATTCCGAATTTAAAAAAGCAAGATTTCCCAGAGATGATTAAATCTGCTTTTACTGAAGCCCATGGAATTTATGCCGTACCAAAATACATGAATTATTCAGATGCTGAGCAAATTTTAAATCGACTTTAATGCCAATAAGGCACGAATAAAAGCTCAGTATACAATCGTGTCTACTGAGCTTTTTTAATTTGCGACAAGGAATGCCGCCATGTTAAAAAATTTAGATTCACTAAACCCTTTTATTCATGTCACGATTGAGAATAGAATCCTGACCATCAAAATTGATCACCCCGAGCAAAAAAATGCTTTAACTGGGGAAATGTACAATGACATTGCAAAAATATTGGATGCGGCAGATCAATCTCAACAAGTGAATGTTGTGATTTTACAGGGTAACGAACATGATTTTACCGCAGGAAATGATCTGAAAGATTTTATGTCTGCCGCTCAAAAATATGTTGGTTTAGCCGCTGATGCTACACCACCCTTTGTCTTCCTAAAAGCGATCGCAAGATTTTCTAAACCTATTATTGCTGCGGTACGTGGCTGCACTATAGGCGTTGGCGTCACTATGCTATTTCACTGTGACATGGTATACGCCCACCCCGATACAGAATTTCAAATTCCATTTGTAAGTTTGGGATTATCTGTAGAAGGTGGCACCAGCCTTCTTTTCACTGAGTTGGCTGGTTATCATATGGCTGCCGAATTATTGCTCACAGGTCGAAAATTTTCAGCGGAAGAAGCGCTAAAATGTCGAATCATCAATCAGATTTGCGAGCAACCTGAACAATTAGCTTTGCAGCGAGCTCAACAGATGAGTCAACTGCCAATGACCACGCTAAAAATTATTAAAAAACAAATTCGACCCGAGCAAGATCAAATTCAGAATTGTATTGTTCAGGAAGCTGAGGTTGTTGCAGAACGTTTAACATCACCTGAAATGATTGAAGCCGTGATGGCTTTCTTACAAAAAAGAAAACCTGACTTCAATCAATTTCTGCAGTCCTAAAAAAGCACCCTAGGGTGCTTTTTTTATTTTATGGCTTTACCACCACCAAGACTCGAATCGCTTCAGGCGTTACAGTTAAACCTTCTAAAAGGCTTAAGCCTTCTTTTTGAAGCTTCTGCAAACGTGCAATTTCATCTTCGCGAATACTTGGGTTAAATTGTTTCAAATAACTTAAACGATCAATTTCATATTGCCATTTATTGCTATAGATTTCTTTCGCTTGCTGTTTTAATTCAGGCAAAGCACCTTTTGCAATGTCTAAAGCTTGTGCATAACGTTGTTCAACGACATCACGACGTGCTTTCACCACTTGGCGACAACTATTACCGTCAAGATGATGTAAGTATGGTTTCAAAATATCTGGTGCAATTTTAGCTGATAAATCTTGGCCTTTTTCACTTAATAACACACGAATCAATTGTGTTGGTAAACTCGCTGGCAAGTTCAATGCTTTCGGTGCAATCACATCCACTTTGAACCACACCTCAACTAAAACTGAACCTTGTGGTAAAGCTGCAGATTTCAATAACGCCACATTGGTACTACCGAACGATTGCGTATTGATCATTTCCATGACACTTTCAGTGAAAGGATGCTCAAGCGTTATGTATTGCGCATCTTCGCGGATTTGAGCCTGATCACGATAGAACGTCACGGTCATGCCTTCCTCATCCAAAGTCAGACCTTGGACTTGCATTTGATCAGTAGGCTTGATAATCACCGTGCCATTACTTTGCTCATCAAAATCAATATTGGTTGATGCCATGAAGCGTTTCATAAACATTGGCAAAGTCGTATTATCATCATACTCTTCAAGTGCTTGCACAATTTCTTGCGCAACCATTGGACGACAAGAATTGTATTCCAATAAACGATCACGTCCTGCTTGTAGCTCTTGCTCTAAAGCTTCACGTTGCACACTTACGGCTTCAAGCAAATCTTCAAAGGCTTGACCTTTATCAGCCAACAAGCAATCTTTAAGATCAACAATAAAATTTTCTTGTAAGGTTTGCGCAGTTGGAGAAATATTGCTGAAAATATTTAATGCTTCATTGTACCAACGGAACATACGCTCTTGTGCAGTGCCCACTAAATATGGCACATGAATCTGAATACGGTTTTCTTGACCAATACGATCCAGTCGACCGATACGCTGTTCAAGCACATCAGGATTCGCTGGCAAATCAAATAGGATTAAATCTGAAGCAAACTGGAAGTTACGACCTTCTGAACCAATTTCTGAACACAATAAAATCTGAGCACCATAGGAATCTTCTGCAAAATAAGCAGCTGCTTGGTCACGCTCTAATAGACTCATGCCTTCATGGAACATTGCTGTACGAATCCCTGCATGGATACGTAATGCATTTTCTAAAGCTTCAACCACAGGCCCACTACGCGCAATGAGTAAGACTTTTTTATGCTTTAACTGAGTACGGAGCATTTCCATAATCCACGTTACACGCGGATCAGTTTCCATCCAAGCCCCGTCCAATTGCGCTTCTTCTGGCCACATTTGTTCACGAAGTTTACCATCCATCGACCATCCTTCTGGCGCAGGTAATGGTGCAGGCTGACAATCACGACCAGGGAAGCCTTGAATCGCTTCACGTGTATTACGGAATAGTACACGTCCCGTACCGTGACGATCTAACAATTCATGAATTGCACGGAAACGCTGTTCTGGCTCATCTTCAATCTTGTGACCCAGTAACTGCTCAATTGCTTGAAAATGATCAGCTTCAAGGGGTTGATCCGACATCAGCACTTCTGCAATTTGAGCTGTTTGCTGATATTTTTCCTCTTCATCTAAGAAACGATCAAGCGAACTAAAACGTTGCGGATCGAGTAAACGTAAACGGGCAAAATGAGACTCGACCCCTAACTGTTCAGGCGTTGCAGTCAGTAAAAGTACGCCTGCAGTTTTTTCAGCAAATTCTTCAACAAGGTCATAGCGGTCATTACCACCCTCTTCTTCTGACCACATCAAATGATGTGCTTCATCCACCACAAGCAAATCAAAACCTGCTTCGAGCGCTTGCTCACGTAAATCTTCATGGTCGATCATGAGATCAACAGACGCAATGATGCACTGTTCAGTTAAGAAAGGATTCAATTCTGGATCATGTTCTTTGATCGAAGCAGTACGCGTTAAATCAAATAACGAGAAATTCAAATTGAAACGGCGACGCATTTCAATCATCCACTGATATTGCAGCGAATCAGGTACTAAAACGAGGATGCGTTCAGAACGTCCTGTTTTAAGTTGCTGGTGTATGATTAAACCTGCTTCAATGGTTTTACCTAGACCAACTTCATCCGCCAATAAGACACGTGGAGCAAAGCGCTTACCTACTTCATGCGCGATATAAAATTGGTGAGGAATCAATCCAACACGAGCGCCCACCATGCCACGTAATGGACTATTTTGCATATTAGCTTGCATTTGTAATGCTTCAATACGCAGGTCATACCATTCTTTATAATCAATTTGGCTTGCCAATAAACGATCAAGTGGTTTAGACAATTGAATCGTCGCGCCAACACGGGTTTCATTTAATGATTTGCGTTCATCAGTACCATCTTGTAACTGACGAATGACGTTGTAACGAATAACGCCACCACGCTCTTCTAATGATTCGACTTTCCAGACGATGCCCTCTTGGTCTTGAAGCTCATCATTCACATTGAACACAATTCGAGATAAAGGTGCGTTACTACGTGCATAGACACGGGTTTCGTCACTTTTAGGAAAGAGGATACTAATTGATCGTTCATTTACATCAATCAAAACCCCTAAACCTAACTCTGTCTCTGTGTCTGATAACCAACGTTGACCAATAGCAAACTGCTGCAATTTTTCCACCTTATCTCAAGTTAGGACTGAAAACTTATGCTCAAACAGGAGATGATTTGAGCAGAATTTAACGTCTATAAGCAATATATTTTGACATAAAGCCCACCAAAAAGTGAGCAATATTTAGCACCGATCTATTTAATTGATCATAACCAAGATTTCATCATGATCAGATCATAAAATATTCGTATGCTGATTTAAAAATGTGTTTTTAGAACGGCACTGAACATTGAAAATTCAGTCGTTCACCAGTAACAGGATGATTGAAACTTAACTGCTCTGCATGCAAACAGAGTCGATCTTTCAAAGCTTGTTGCGCTGGTGTTGCATACAAAGTATCACCTACGATGGGATGCCCTAAATGCTGCATGTGAACGCGAAGTTGATGTGCTCGACCTGTGATTGGCGTTAATTTTACGCGTGTCACCCACTGATCTTGAATTTGAAATTGTTCAATTGCTTCCCAATGCGTTAACGCTGCTTTATTGTGATGCGCATCTACGATATGCAATGGCGGACGCGATGGGTCGTAAATCACAGGAATGTCTACAGTTCCTTGACCTTCTACACATCCCGCTACTAGTGCTTGATAAGTTTTATCCGTTTCACGTTCTTGAAATTGGCGCGAGATCGATTTTTGACCTGCTTTGCTGAGTCCAAATACCAATAAGCCTGATGTATCGCGATCTAAACGATGAATAAGAAGTGTACGCGGTTCTTCTTGAAGAAGACGATTGATAACGCAATCTTGAAGGTCAGGCGTTTTGCCTGGAACAGAAAGTAATCCAGCTGGTTTGTGAATCACCATAAAATCTTGATCACGATGAATGAGATGTTCCTGAAGAAAATGACTCAAATTTCTATTCCTAGCAGATCGTGAAAACAAGGCGGCAATAATAGAAAGCTTAGCGATAAATTACAATCTTGAAATGGACAAACAGTGACGATTTTTCCGATATCTGATAGAAATTAAATCAATCTAACGATTCAAATGAATTAAGTTTTGTTTGTGACATCTAGCTGTCTTTTCTCAGGATAGGAAGCAATTGAGAAAGTGTGCAATTTTGCCCAAATGATTCAAAATCTATATGTGCGCCATTGGCTCTCCACAAGCCAATCAAACTCACCATTGCGACCGAATCTAAGCCATAGCGTCTTAAATCTTGAAATGGATCAATTTCTAAAATATCGAATTCGAGGTATTCAGCAATAGACAGCAATATACCCTTTTCAGAAAGAATAAATGAGGACGGCGCACTCAATTCCAGCATTCGAATCATGGCAGAGGTGTTCATATGATGAATACCTTGTTCTACACAGTTCTCAATCCACTGTAAATGTTGGCTCTTCGTTTCTACATGAACAGCATCGTTCACCACACAAATTTGAGGAGTAATCGAAATGATATGCTGTAAAAGTTGCTTTATAGGTGAATTGATCATGCCAGACACAATCAGTTGTTTTTTTTCTGCCAGTAATTCACCCAACTGCGCTACTTTAGAAAATGATTGCTGCTCTTCAATTTCAATCACTTCAATATCTAAAGCCTGCGCTTTTTTAATTAAGCGATTTAAATGAATTAATAATTCTTGATGTTGGTCATTGCTATATTCAGCTAAACGTTGAAATCCAAAAACCACCAAGACGCATTGTTCAGCTTCAATGGACCACTTTGCCAAACTCGCGCTGAGTTCAATTTTTTTGGGTGGTGTATAAAAATATGACATTGCCACTCTAATCAGCTAAAGCCAAGAAAACTTCAATGGCATGCAGCGCAATTTCAGCATCTTCAAAAGATTTAGCACCTGAAACTCCCACGGCTCCCACCAATTGCCCTTGATAAATAATGGGTTCCGCACCTTCTAACATTCCCGACAATGAGTGAACAGTCAGAAAACCCAATTGCCCATCTTTGATCAGCTCTTCAAAAATTTGAGATGGGTGGCGGCTCAAAGCTGAACATTTTGCTTTTTCAGCTGACAAATTCGCAGTCATCGGAGATGCACCATCCATGCGTTTCATTGCAAGTAAACTTCCAGTTTCATCTACAACAGAAATACTGACATTCAACTTTTTATCAATCGCATATTGTTGCGCACGCGTCAGTAAGAACTCCGCGTCTTCTAAAGTTAAATAATGTTTTAATTTCATTTCTATTTTAAGTCCGTGAATTTTATACGTGCAAAAAAGCCTACAGTATTTACACTGTAGGCTTATGTTAATAGATTTTCAAAAAAATTCTATTTTAAACGCGCAAATACATTCTTAGCTGCTTGAATAGTGAACGCAATATCTTCATCGGAATGCGCACTTGAGATAAAGCCGGCTTCAAAAGCAGAAGGCGCTAAATTTACACCTTCATCCAACATGCCATGGAAGAATTTACGGAACATTTCAACATCGCATTTCAACATTGAATCAAAGCTTGTGATGTCTTCTTGATCAGTGAAATACAATCCAAACATACCTCCAACCTGTTGAGTCTTAAATGGTATACCTGCTTCATCTGCGGCAGTCTGTAAACCAACCAATAACTTTTCGAGCTGTGCAGTTAGATTTTCATAGAAACCTGGTTGACGAAGATGTTTAAACATCTCAATCCCAGCTCTCATTGCCAGCGGGTTACCTGACAAAGTTCCTGCTTGGTAAACTTTACCTAGAGGCGCAATACATTCCATCACCTCCCGCTTACCACCAAATGCACCTACAGGCAGACCTGCACCAATAATTTTACCTAGCGTAGTTAAATCAGGTGTAACGCCGTAGTGTGCTTGAGCTCCACCTAATCCCACACGGAATCCAGTCATCACTTCATCAATAATGAAGACTGAACCATGCTCATCACACACATCTCGAATGGCTTGCAAGAATCCATCAATTGGTTTAACCAAGTTCATGTTACCTGCAACAGGTTCAACAATAACACCCGCAATTTCGGAACCAAACTTAGCAAAGCATTCTTTTAAAGTCGCAATATCATTGTATGGAAGCGTCAAAGTATGTTTTGCAAAATCAGCAGGAACACCCGCTGATGTCGCCTCGCCTTCACCACTTGTGAGTAGACCAGAACCTGCTTTCACTAAAAGTGAGTCTGAGTGACCATGGTAACAGCCCTCAAACTTAACAATCTTGTCACGACCTGTATACCCACGTGCAAGACGAATCGCAGTCATTGTTGCTTCTGTCCCTGAGTTGGTCATACGTACCAATTCAATTGACGGCATAATTTCACAGATAATATCTGCCAATGTCGTTTCATGCACTGTAGGTGCACCAAAACTTAGACCATCAACAGCGGCTTCTTGAACAGCTTTAATGATCGCAGGGTGTGCATGTCCTAAAATCATTGGTCCCCATGAACCAACATAATCCACATAGCGTTTGCCATCTACATCGTACAGGTAGGCACCTTGAGCTTTTTCAATAAATACCGGCGTACCGCCTACACCATTAAAAGCACGTACTGGTGAATTCACACCACCAGGAATATGTTTACTGGCTTGTTTAAATAATTGTTCTTGCTTAGGAGATAAACTCATGAAAATCACTCAACTCGAAAAAGTAAAAAATTTAAGCTTGTTTAGCAAATAGCTCTGACCAGTCGTAAACACGTTGACCAACAGTTGACATAGACCGACCCAATACATCGCTAATGACAGCACAAAGATCTGCTCCAGCAGCAATCACTTCAGCGCCATTTTCAACCGTCAAACCTCCAATCGCGCAAATAGGTACATTTAATTTTGCTTTTGCAGCTTTTAATGTTTCTAAACCAATATTACCTGCTTCAGGTTTGCTTTGTGTCGCATAAATTGCGCCGAAGGCTACATAATTTGCGCCGTCTGCGATCGCTTGCTCAGCTAGTTCAATAGAATTATTACAACTACGTCCAATTAAGACGTTTTTTGGCAATCTTTCCACAGCCTCTTGGATTGAACCATCATCTTGACCAAGATGCACACCCACGCCATATTTGACTGCGGCCTCTAAATCATCATTGATGACAAAAGGAACCTTATATTGATTACACATATTCTTCATGTATTCAATTTCATAAGCTTGATCTTCTTTCGCAACGTTTTTACGACGATACTGAAGTACTGCAACTTCATAAGTTGCCATCGCTCCTTCAAGCTTTGCTAATAGAAGTTCAATAGGATCATCGTTGGTGATTAAATACAAACCGCGCATAAAGAATAACTCTAGGCAAATACTAAAAATTTAAAACATTATAGGACAAAGCCTTGGAAGAACACATTGATAAAATGTAGAAATTAACAGGCTCTATTGTTGACTAAGCGTGTTAAAGATATTGATTGAAATGAATTTGTGAAATTTAATCCAAGAAAATTTGACTAATCATTCGAAGCTAATTGCTGGATAGACCTTTTTGGCAAAATGTGACAAAAATTAATCAAAATCGAAATTTCATCTATTTTATATTTTTTCAAGCTCAAATTCATCCACAAGTTCTGTGGCCAACTCTTGAGATAAATATTGAGGTTTAATTGAATATTTAAAATATATATAAGAAAAAATAGATGTTTATGAGAATTTTAATTTTATTATTAGCTAATAATTTCGCTCATGCAGAAATGATTTTTTAAACATGACAAAGAAGGGTTTGTTGATCGCTCTTGGTATGAAGCTGAAAATCAAATTATTGAAAGAAAGCTTTCAGCACAAGCTCCTAGTGAAAAAATTTATGAACTAAGACAGAGATTTAAAGTCATTGACTCAAATACGCTTGAATATATTCCATATAGTTCTTCGAAAGACACGCTTATGTACATAAAGGAAGTTTGCGAAAAAAGAGAGATGTTACCTGCGAAGGAGCCCATACTTGGCATTAGTTATAGACGAATCAGTATGAAAACACCTTTTGGCATGTCATGTACAGCAAATGATTAAGAGATTCCCTTTTAAGATTAGGAGGCAAATAAAATATTATTAAAAATCATAAATTTAGGTATAAAAATAATAGTAAGGGCTTAGTAAATGTAAATATTTAAAAGTAAATAACGATTTATCTAATTAAACCACTTTCAGTGAAAATTTTCTGACACGAGTAAAGAAAGTCAAATTGAATTTATTTGTTTTAAAGAAAATTTAGTAAATATTTATTTTGATTTTGAAGAAATTTCGGTAGTACTAGATGGCAAAGACATTACGTCCGACTATCCAGTAAAGAAAATAGATAGCAGAAGAATATTTGAATTATACAAACCGCTTACATGTGTAAGGTGTAGTTAAAAAAGATGGTGTTGCACTTCAAATGCTAATCTAAGATTTATGAAACAGATCTATATGTTCTAAAAAGTTCTTATTTGAACAACAATACACCATATAATTGAATAATTCAGGATCTCAACGTAATATTATTTATACCCTAACCAATATGTATAGAAGAGAAAAATGGATCAATTAAAAAAAATAAATGATGATTTGCATCAAGCCGCCATATTATTAGACAGTATTCCTAGTAAGATTCAATCAGATCCATCACTAGAAAATAGAGAAAATATATTACTGATAGGAAAAGCTCTAAGTCATATTTTTGAACTCCAAAATAATATTTATAAAATTCGACCTGATTTAAAAAACTTAGGATGAGCTCTATTATGTTAAATAGTCGCATTTAATTATCTGATTCATCACTTAATCCATTCAATTCTATAAAAAAAGTTATCATATGAGTTAATTTTATCATTCATCATACGCCCTCTTTATTTATTCTATTGATAGCTAGCTCTAATTCATCATAATGATGAATACTCTCATCTGTAATAGGTTTTTTTAGTATTTGATTTGGGTGAAAAAAAATAGTTTTCATACCAACATTTTTTGCACCTTCTATATCAGCTTTAGGATTGTCACCAATAAAAATACAATCAGAAGGTGAACAATTTAACTGGTTACAAGCATAAGCAAATATTTTTTTATCGGGCTTTCTTAAGCCAATCGCTTCTGAAACTATGATAGTCGAGAAATATTCGGTAAGACCTAAAGCATAAAAATTATGTTCCTGAAATGGGCTTTTTCCATTGGAGACTAACCCAATCTTATATCCCTTTTGATAAAGATCTGAAATGACTTTTTGGAAGTCATCAAAACCAATTGAAAATTTATTGAAATCAGTAATGTAAGAATTAAGTAATTCATCAACAGTAAATTTTTTTATATTAAAATCTTTGATTAATTGACTGTAAACGATATCTTTCCAAACATTTCCATTATCATCCAATTCAATAAATTTTTTTATAAATGCATCTTTTAGTTCTTGTGGTACTAATTGGAAAAAATTTACTTGCCAACTTATAAAACGAATAAGTGACTCATTCCTATTCAAAATAGTTTGATCCAAATCAAACAGAAGTATGTTTCGCATTAAAAATACTCACTCTCATAATAAAAGTTCTATATATAGTTCATCTTCTTTTTTTTCAGTATTATTTAAATTAACATAATATGTATTATATGCGGTTTATCAGAATAATACCGTTAACTCATCTAACTGAATACGTTAATTTTTTATTTAATCCCAATATTTATAATTTGGATTTATTCATTGGATGTTAAGCCTCTCCAGCTATCATATAATCATATTTTTGTGTAGCTTTCTTAAAACATTTCATGACAAAAAAAGCCCAGAATCTGCTGAGCTTTTTTAACAATATATAAATTTAGCTATCAATTTTATCAAATTTACGATCTTTCAAACTCAAGTTTCCGCGCAAAATATCCGATAACATTCTCCAGTCTGAAATAAAGCTATACAACGGTTGTTTAAAGCTTGCTGGCTTATTTTTTTCAAAAACAAAATGCCCCACCCACGCGCATGCGTAGCCTGAAACTAATCCGTAGACCAGATATTTAGCTTTACGCTGACGAATCGCTTGAGTAAAAAAATAAATACCGATTGAGCTACCTGCTGCATGTAAACGACGACTCATAATGCTGCGGTGTTCAGTCAAATAAAAACGATAAAATTCTGAGTAATTCTTGATGGGTAATTGAAATTTAGCTTCTTCTTGCGATGAAGATGGCTCTACATAAGCATTCATTGTTGTATTCCTGTCCTTTTTTTGACCACCATAATTCAAAAAATCGCACTTGAAAAGCTTATCTTACAAATATTGTGATTAATCATTCATTCAAGTAAATGTAAGTGAATTGTCAAGATTGTGGTTCTAACTGAATCAGTTACAATCCCCTTTAAATTAAAAGGCAATCAAATGTCTTACTTCTACGAAAATGATTGATCGATTAGGAAAATCACATGCTTGAAATTGAATTAAAGTTTCAGATCCCAGAAGCTCGACGGAATGCGATTTTAAAAGCAATCGATCCAAAAAAGTCTGAACTCATTCAAATGCAAGCAAAGTACTATGACACTCCAGATCGCCTACTCTCTCAGCATGGGATAGCCATTCGACAACGTCTTGAAAATACCAATTGGGTTCAAACCCTAAAAGCGACGAAAAGTAAAAGCCATTTACACCGTTTCGAACATAATCATGATTTAGATAATCTTGAGGCTGCACCGAATTTAGATCTATCTATTTATTCAGATGATTCCGAAGCTTATGAGGTCTTAAATGACGCATTGAAAGGTGATTTTGACCAATTAGTCTTGCAGTTTGAAACAGACATTCAACGTACAGTTCGAGTGATTAGCTTTGAAGATGCCGAGATTGAAGTGAGTCTAGATATTGGCGTTGTACGATCAGATGATCGAGAACATGAGATTCATGAAGTAGAGTTTGAACTCAAACAAGGAAAAGTTGAAACATTACTAGCGTTTAGTTTTGAGTGGGTCAAAAAATATCAACTTTGGCTAGACGTTCGAAGTAAGGCTGAGTTTGGTAATTTATTGGTTTCAAATTTAGTTGTAAGCCCAGCGCGAACTGAAAAAGAATGGATCGTTGCAAAAAAAGAAAGCGCAGAAAAAACGATTCGAATGATGATCGGTCACCATATGCAACATTTGCTGCCGAATATTGCTGCGATTTCTGCGGAAGTGGCTGAACAGGAACACATCGAACAAGCACATATTGCTTTGAACTATTTGTTTTTAAGTCTATCTATTTTTAAAGACTGGACATCAAAGAGCACAGATAAATGGGCACATCAGTTATCTGCATTTAAAAGTCATTTTGAAAACCTAAAACATTATGAGCATATGCAACACACCTTAGGTGCTATTCTGCAAAACCCTAAAACTGCTGAAATGCTCAGCAAAGATGTGCTCTACGCCCGAGAAAAATTAAATAACTTAGTCAAATCTACCCAAAACGTTCAACACTATCTTGAACTTTTGAGTTTTAGTTTAGGCAATTCCAAGAAGGTGCAAACCCAAGACCTCAAAACCTATGCTCAAAATACGCTTCAACAGCAGTATAAAGTTTTACAGGAATGTCTGAATGAAGCTGATCCTTCTAACTTTGAAAGTCTTGACCAATTGGCAATACATTTAAGTGAATTAAAATTCAGTTTCCCAGTCTTAACACAAATTTTTGATGTGAAGAATTTACAAAAATACGGCAAGGCGCTTAATGATGCACATTATGCAGCTGAACAATATCAAGTATTGTCTTCCTCATCATCCTACTTACAGCAAACAGAATTAGAAGCCAGTGACTGGTTCGCCTTAGGTTGGTTGACGGCAAAGCAAGAAATTTACGCTGAAAAACTTTTGGAAGCGACTGAACAATTCTTAGTAAGCAGAAAATTTATCAAGTCATAAAATTCAAGTCAGAACTTTTCGTCAGTGAGAAGTTCTGACTTAAAAATGATCCCAAGTTTGCATCGCCATGTGTACAACGCTTCCCAATTGTTCAAAAGTTGCGCCATCACGTGCTTGTAAGCTTAGTCCTTGCAAAATCGTCATATAATAATCTGTCATTGCCTGAATATTAGTTTGTACACTAATTTCACCTGAAGCTTGGGCAGCTAATAATTTTTCTAGTAAATTCGATTTAGATAGCTGTCTTTTTTGCGAAATTGATTGTTGTATTTGTTGATTTTGAATCGAACAGTTCATTGTCGACACGACCAACATACATCCTTTAGGTTTGTCTTCTTGCACCAGTCGTTTTAGATTTTCAATCAAATAGAGTTCCATTGCTAATTTTATGGAATGTGCCTGTTTAAAAATCATTTCCATCGAGCATGATTCGTGCCTGAGATAATAGTCAATGCAACGATTAAAGAGCTCAGATTTATCACCATACGTACTATAAAGACTAGGTGCAGTGATTCCCATGGCGAATGTTAAATCACTCATTGAAGTGGCTTCATAACCGTATTTCCAAAATAGTGTCATGGCTTTTTCAAGTGCTTGTTCTTCATTAAAACACTTAGGACGTCCACGCCCCTTTGATATTGATTTGGCACTATCCATTTGATTTATTGGCTTTGAACTTTCCTGCATATTCAACCCAATTAATTTTATAATGATCATTAATAAATTAATTGACCCAGATCTTAAATTCAAATATTTTATTTCTATAACAATCATTATGAAATTATTTTCAAGGAGCGTTGGTCAATGAAATCCGAATCTCATCTGACTGAAACCGCTGTTAATTCTCCATCTCCTACAAAAAATCAAGGAAATTGGTTTGCTGTTATAACACTTTCTATCACCGCTTTTATATTAGTGACCAGTGAGTTTCTCCCTATTGGTGTGCTCAATGCAATCGCACTAGATCTCAACATTTCAGTCGGTACTGCTGGCCTGTTCATTACCCTTCCAGGCGTGATGGGTGCTTTCGCAGCACCGCTTATCTCGGTCTGGGTGAAGCAACTTGATCGACGCTATTTATTAATCGCACTCACAGCGGTCATGGTCATTGCAAATTTCATTACGAGCTATTCAGAAAGTTTCACTTGGATTCTATTGAGTCGCTTTTTCTTGGGTATCGCGATAGGCGGATTCTGGGCAACTGCAATCGCCTTAAGTGGTCGTGTTGCACCTCCTCACCTACCCATCGCCAAAGCAACAGCTATCGTCATGGCTGGCGTGACTCTGGCAACTGTGCTGGGTGTTCCGGTTGGAACATGGCTAAGTGAAATTTACGGTTGGCGTAATGCCTTTATGATCACCTCGGTGATTGGTGCCATTATTCTGTTTTTTGAAATTAAATTCCTACCGAAATTACCGCCGACTTCAGCTATTCAATATAGCGATCTACCCGCATTGTTTCGAGATCCAAAAGCTCGTAAAGGGTTAATCATTGTTTTATTTATCGGATTAGCGCATTTTTCAACATACAGTTACTTGGCGCCTTTCTATAAAAATGAAGCAGGATTTGATGGTTCAACCATCAGTTCTTTACTTCTTATTTATGGAGCAGCAGGCTTCGTAGGCAATGCATTCTCCGGTTATAGCAGCAATATCAATGTCCGCTATACGCTTTTTGCTGTTGCATTGTGTTTAGCAATCGTATTCCTTACATTCCCTGTTTATGCCAAATTCTTAACTGGTGCATATATTCTTACAGCATTATGGGGTTTTGCTTTTGGTGCCTTTCCTACGACAGCCAATATCTGGATGTTTTTACATGCGCCACATGCGGTTGAAAAAGGGATGCCTCTTTTTGTCAGTATGTTCCAAATCATGATTGCAGCAGGCGCTTTATTTGGTGGTTTTATGGTAGATCACTTCAATACCAGTACCTTAATTTACAGTGTATTGATTTTTATTTCATTAGCTGTAATTGCTGTATTCACTCATAGTCGAGGATTGAATAATCCTAAAGCTCAGCAATGTACATCAATTAATTGAGTTGAGTTGAGTTGAGTTGAGTTGAGTTGAGTTGAGTTGAGTTGAGTTGAGTGTAATTTTTTACGCTCAATTCTTAAATAATTCTATGAAATATAAACTCATTTCGTTGAGTGAAATCAATTCAAGAAATTAACGCGCTAAATTCTCAACCATCATTCAAATCGATCAATGCACCAATTCGGTGACATTTGCACAAAAATGATGAATTTTTTCATGAAAAATCCGTTAATCACTCCTCCATATTATTAATTATACCTAAATTATATATTTATCATTATTTATTAGTTGGCATACAAAATGCATTCATTATGATGTGTCTATCGTTTAACGCTAGTTATTCGATTTACTTGAAAATAAAATCAAACATGAATGGTGAATACAATGAATAATTCAAATCCAACAACTTTAAAAGAACTTACATTAGATGAAATTGAAGCAGTATCTGGTGCAGGTTTAGTGACTAATTTGCTTGGTACTGTCGGCTCTCTTGTAGGATTAAAAGATCCTTTAGTGAAAATTGGCACTGGCGTAAATGAAACACTTAATGGAACAATTGATTCACTAGGATTAGGTGTATTAAAAGGTGTTGTAGACACGTTGATTTAATTTTAAAAATCTTATGAACAATAGACTTTTTAATCTTTCAAATCACTCATCAAAAGGCTCGTGAATGAGCCTTTTGATTGATATCCTACAAGATTTTGAACTAGAATGCTCTATACATGGATTGTTCAGCAATACAATAATTTTCCTCTATTTATGGCTTCTAAGTTCGGGGTTAATGTGAATTCTTCCGATGAGAAGCTTACTCAACCATAAGATTGGTAAATTCTGCTGCTAAACTTATATACATTCATCCCTAAAAATACACATCAAAAGCTGAACTTTTCTCACTTTGATTAAGTCATTATTTTAAAAAGTAGCAATTTCATACTCGATAATTTTCATTATATTGATAAATTAAATATTTAATTTTTAAAGGTGCGAACTTGAAGACAATTGGTTTATTAGGTGGAATGAGTTGGGAGTCGACTGATTTGTACTATCAACAAATCAATAAGATGGTTCAAACGAAACTTGGCAAGTTACACTCTGCTAAGGTTATTCTTATTAGCGTTGATTTCGCTAAAATTGAGGAGTTACAACGCAAAGGATTATGGGAAGATGCAGGAATCTATTTAAGAGATCAAGCCATACAATTAGAAAAAGCAGGTGCAGATGGCATAGTACTTTGTACAAATACAATGCACAAAGTAGCAACTTATATTGAGGAATCAACCAACATACCATTTATTCATATAGCAGATGCGACAGCCATGGAAATCATGAGCCAGAAAATTACAAAAATTGGGCTGCTTGGTACTGCATTTACGATGGAACAAGGTTTTTATAAAAGCAGATTGGAGGAAAAAGGACTTAAAGTAATAACACCTAATAAAGCGAGTAGAAAAATTGTTCATGATATTATTTACAACGAATTATGTTTAGGAATAATTAGCGAAGCTTCGCAAAAGAAATATATTCATATTGCCGAAGAATTAATATCTTCTGGCGCTGAAGGAATCATTTTAAGATGCACTGAGATTTGTATGCTTATAGGAGATCTAAAATTCTCAGTCCCACTATTTGATACAACTTCTATTCATGCGCAAGCAGCTGTAGATTTTGTATTATCATAAATATTTCATAGCATAAACATCATTCAGCTCACGCTAAAAAATATTTAACTGACATCAAAATCTATCATCAAGTACTTGAATCGTTGCTCATGACTAAATTTAATCAAATAAATACATATTTTTAAAAATCGCTTTTTTTTGAATGATATTCATGCCAGAACAATCATCATTTAATCCTCATTCTTAGAATTTAAAATGATGTTGAAATCAATAATTTCATCAGCAATTTCTGTCGCCATACGTTCATGAGAAATCATAATGACTGTTTCAACTCGCTCTTGAATAAATTTTAAAATTTTCGAACTTGTTTTCTCATCTAAGGCTGCTGTAGGTTCATCTAAGATCAGGAACTTTGGTTGTTTTAGTAATGCACGAATGATGTTCAATCGTTGTTTTTCACCACCAGAAAAATTTTTATAAATTTCTTGTATATCATCGTCTAACTCAATTTGATTTTTTTCCAGCAAATGGAGTAAATCAAACTCTTTTAGCCAATGTTTAAGCTCCTCATCAGAATATTTGATCTCAGTATTTTGAATCAAATTTTGTCTTAATGAGCTTGAATAAACGATCGGAGTTTGGCTGACCACAGCAATCTGATCAAATATCTTTTCTGAAAATACTGAAGTGATCTCTAAATTTCTAAAGAATAGTCGTCCAGATTTGATCTTTTCTATTCCCACCAAATAATTGAGGAAACTTGATTTTCCAATACCTGTTCGACCTTGAATTAAATATATTTTTCCACACACGATGTCTAAATTAAAATTTTCAATCGTCTGCTGACCTAGATCAAATGTCACATTTTGAAATGAATACGCCACCTCACTTTCTTTCTGTTCCTCAGCTGTTAGATCATTCGTACTGAATGACTCATGTTCCAATTCAAAATATTCTAGGTACTGATCAATAGCCACAATATGACCTTTCAAATGAATGATATTTTGAGACATCATCATTAAAGGAATGGTTAAACCTATAATATAGGTACTGACTAAAACAAAATCACCTGAACTAAAACTTTGATATTCAAACATATAGACTGATAAAACCATGAATACCAAAAGAAAAAATGACACAAATAACAGTTGATATATCATGAGATACTGAAGTTTTTTATAGGTATCCTGAGTCTTTATTTTATAGTCATCGATTCTGCGGCTAAACTCTTCAAATTCGTAATATTTCGAATGACTGAGTTTGATATCATAACTTTGTTGGAGTTTTTCAATCACAAATTGATTCAGTTGATTTCGAGCACCATACATAATCGTAAAGATATCTTGTGTCTTAAAGGTAATGATGAGCGATAAAGCAACTGTACAAGCTGAGAATACGAAAAAAAACACACCAAATTCAAGATTGATCGTATTTCCGAGCACATACACCATACCTAAGATTTTAAATACCGTAGGTACAATGACAAAAAATATAGTAAAAATAATTGTACCAAGTGCTTCACTGCCACGAATTAGATTTGCATTAAATACACCGATATCTTGTTGTCGTTGATCTTTTAATTTCAAATCAAGAAAATTAAATACTCCAGCTTTAAGCATGGATGCATCAACATTTCTGATCATCATAGACATGGCAAAATTATTTATATTCTTCATCCCCTCATTGATAAACCAAGCGAGTGCATAAGCAACGGCGAATAAATAGAGCAGATGAATTTGAAAAAAGTCTTGAATCGAATAGTAATGATCAGGTTCACTGGTCTGGTCAATCAGCAGCTTAAACAAATACGGTAAACCAACACTCGTACCAATAATTAAAATTTGAAGTATGGCTAAAACGAAGAATACACTTAATCCATTTTCATCATGTTGACGGAATAACATCCACGCCTTTTTAAATTGTTTAATCTTTTCAGTCATCATTCTTTAAATTAGTTATTTTTTGTGATGACTATTTTAAACAATACTAATCAATAAGTTTGGATATTGATCGTAGAAGCTTTGTACTTATAAAGTAGCTAATCATTGATTCTAATGTCTAAAAACTAAGTTCAATCAGCTCAACTAACGATATTTACCATAAATACGCCACGTGTTGTTATCCGCCAATGGATCGCTATATGAGTCATTTCGTTGCTTACGTGGTTTATCGCGAGCATCAACCAACTCGAAATGAGGCTCAACACTTAAGACAATACCATTTACATAAAAACGTGTTCTCGTATATTCACTTTGCCCATGCTGAAATACATAAGTTCTTAAATCTATAAATTCGCGATGCGCAACTAATGCAGCAGTGTCATCATGATCCAACCAACGACTCATTGCCAAAACTTGTTCAGGTTCAAACTGTCCACACTTCTCTAATACACTAGCAATACCACGAAAAGTCTTTGATTCCTTTGCACGTGTTTTGTTAATGCGAATTCGGTCTACATGAAAATAAAACAGCGGTAAATTTAGATGACTCGGTAAATGAATGGCATCTAAAACCTCATCTTCCATAAAAGGTTGAAATAAATCTTGTGCCCTTTCGATTAGACCTGTCCACTGCTGGTAATAAGCAGCTACTTGCTCTTTGCTTCCATAATAAATGGGAAGACCTTCGACATTCGCAAGATCAACAGGTGGCCAAATATTCTGTCTCAGTAACGCAATATCACTTTTTAAACTTTGAACTGCGATAGCATCTTGCATAGAAAAGCTCATAAAAAAATTACTTAGGCTATTTTTAGATTAAGTGAAAGGTTTAGTTTATGCAAGCCTTTGCCTATAATAGTGCTTGAATTAAGTTATTTATTAGGAACAATTCATGGTTCAAAAGATTCAAGCGACTGATGTCACTGAAGAAGAAGCATTGAATGCGATTTTCTTCGAACGTGCTGATGAATTTATTAAGCAAGCCAATGAATTTTGCCGTGTTGAAAAAGGTTCTACTGTTAAACCAGCCGATGCTCGTGGTCAAGTCAGTGCTGCGATGCTATTTGGTACTGCTCGTTTTAATACATGGGTTGCTGCCAATAACTTTAAAGATGGCAATGAAATGCGTGATGCTAAAGAACAAGTGATGTCTTATATCATGCAACAGTTTCATATGATGCTTGAAGATAATTATGACGAATACTGCGAACAGTTTGAGAACTACCTTCGCTTCCGTCGTAATGAAGAGTTTCATGCAAATAAACATGACCACGAACATTAAATAGATTTGCATTGTGTGCATTGGGCCTCCTTTAGGGGGCTTTTTTAATGCTTAAACTCTAATATTCAAACGAAAATGCAATTTAAAAATTGATCAATTTCTCGTATGTTATTCTTATTGATGACTCAACTAAGGATAGCGATGAATCAACTCAACTTTCCCATCGTCGATGCTCATATCCATCAATGGGATCCTTATCACACACCGCATGCTGCCGCTTTAGCTGTTAAGCTTTTTGGAAAACATCCAAAAATATTGGATAAAGTCGTTCGTCTCGTAAAACCTAAAGATTTAATTGATACAGTAGGACTTACAGATTACATCACAGCACCCTATTTACCAGCGGATTACCACAAAGACATTGGACACTATACTGTGAGCCGTGTTGTACATGTCGAAGCCAGCTGGCATCATCAAAAAGGGACTGGCGTTGTAGAAGAAACGCAATTTATTCAGCAGCTTCCTTTTTCTCAAGAAAACATCAAATTGGCTGGAATCGTTGCAACAGCTGATCCTCGTGAAAGTAATTTCAAAAAAATTCTTAAAATGCATAAAAAGGCATCTCCGCATTTTCGTGGTATTCGAAAAATGGCTGCACATCATGAAGATCCTGGAATTCATGCATGGAACGATGATCCCCACCTCTACACTGATCGAAAATTTTTAAAAGGTTTTGAAGCCTTAGCCCAGTACAATTTAAGCTTTGATGCTTGGGTTTATTCTAGCCAGCTTAAAGATGTTATTGCTTTGGCAAAACGTTTTCCTGAGACTTCGATTGTCTTAGACCATTTGGGCACACCAGCAGGTTTATTCGGCCCAGTAGGTAAACACACAGGAATCACCCAAACTGCGCGAGACAATATCTATTTCCACTGGAAAGAAGATCTTGCAGAATTAGCTCAATGTCCGAATGTATATACAAAAATGTCTGGACTCTTCATGCCTGTTTTAGGTCATCAATTTCATACACGACGAACACTAGCATCTAAACAACAAATCATTGAATTGGTCTCTCCTATGATTATTCATGCTTTACAATGTTTTGGGCCTTATCGTGTCATGTTTGCATCCAACTTCCCGATGGATAAAGTGAGCACATCACTCACAAATATCATTGATGCCTTTAGCGACATTGTCGCTACCTATAATTCAGATGTTGTTGAACAGATATTTTGTAAAAATGCGCAGCAATTTTATAAGCTTTAAAAAAAGGCTCATTCACGATCGAATGAGCCTTTTTGAATCGTACATTGTGGCTCTAAGTTTTAGGCTTTAAAATCATTTCAGGTTGTGGTTTACCATACTGATCTGCCATAACTTCAACCAAAAACTCAGGCTTAATATATTTTTTGATCACTGCATCTATATCTTGCTTCGTCAGTTTTGCAAATGCCTGATCTCGCTCTAGTCTTGAAAGCTGTGTTTTATTTTGCTCAAGCTGACTGTTCAATCCACGATGAATACGGCGCTCATCCTCTAAATTCGTGACACGCTGTTTCATAATATTGGCTTTAGCCGCTTCAAGCTCTTGCTCCGTCACACCATTCTTTAATAAGTCAGTGAATACTTTATGCACACCTTGAGAAACTTGAGCTGATTTTCCTGCTGCATAATTAGCACTTACACCTAGAGCACCAGCATTGATAAAATTATCCAAACTCAAACTACTTCCAAAGCTGTAAACCAACGCATTTTTTTCACGTAACTCCATGGCAAGGCGTGATGATAATTGTGACTCGCCTAGAATATGGCTCAACACATATAATGCTTCTGCATCAGGATGATTATTACCCACTGGAATGGCAATAACCGCTTGATAATTACCAAATTGACGCTGTTCAGCCAGCGCATGAACTTTTTGAGCAGGATAATCTATATGACTGCCCTGCAAACGTTGGTATGGTTCTTTTGTCTTAGACTGACCTAAAGATGAATTCAAATATTTCAGAATGGCTTTGTCATCAAAATCACCAGTCACCGATATTTGACCATTTTGAGTTGTAAAATACTTTTGGTACAAAGCTTTAATTTGATCATTGGTGATGGTTTCAATTTGCTGCTTTGCCAGCTTAGGTTCAAAATGATATCGCAAATCACCTGGTTCATATCGCTCTACGATTCTAGCGATAGTCAGTCCTGCAACAGTTTCAGGCTCTGTATATGGTCGATTTAATGACGACAATGTTTGCGATTTGATGAGGTCAAACTGACTTTGCTCAAATTTCGGATTATTCATAACGTCGACAATAAACTTGAAGAATTCTGTAAATTTTTCTTTCTTCGCAGATACGTTAATCACAATACCATTATCAACAGCTGAAGCAGATGCTCGACCACCCGCCTCGATTGATTTGTCTGCAATATCTTGCAGGCTATACTGCTCAGATGCTCTCAATAGCAAATAAGACATAAAGCCTAGTGCTTCACCTTGATGCTTGAGTGATTGTGCTGTCCCGAAATTTAAAGATATCGATGCGTAAGTTTTGTCATCGCGTGTTGACGTTGGGAATAGTGCATACTGCATCCCATTTTTCAAAGTACCACGCTTGATTTTTTTCTCTAACTTTTCAACATACTGCTTGGAATTTTTTAAGTGCTCAGCCACTTCAGCTTTATACACAGCTGGGTCTTTTAAAGGCTCTTCTTGAGTTGTCACTTGATCTAAAGTTTTTGATTCTTGCTCATGAGCGTCTAGCTCGAGTGCCTTTTTTTGATCCTCAGGCGTAGGTTGTATGTCTCCCGAAATACGATGCTCAGCAACCAAGAATTGATTTATTGCCTGATTAACCTGATCGACATTTAAACTTTGTATCTCTGCTTGGTCTTTAAAATATTTTGTCCAATCCCCATTGGATGAAACCACATAATCACTAATGAAACCACCCACAGAAGAGGCATTGGTCATCATGCTCTCTTGACCATTTTTAATCATGTTTTTGACACGATTTAATTCTGTTTCATTAAATTGATGCTTTTTCTCAATTCCTTTCTCTAGAGAAAGGGCAACTTTTTTCTCATCATGATTAGGAGCATACACTGCCCCCATAAAAACAAGATTAAAATCTGGTGTTAACCATGTCGTCGATTGAACCTGTGTAGCCGTACCTGTTTCTACAATATCTTTGTACAAGTGACCACTAGGTTGCATTGTAAATAAATAAGGTGCTAAAGCGAGTGCAGTCTGTGTTTTTTGCTGGGTGCCATTGAGATAAATATTGTATTTGCCTAAATCACTTCCCTTTTGCACGATAAATTGACGATCTTTGATCTTGGTCGAATCAAGCATTGGAACTTGGGTTGACTCAGGAATTTGACGCGCAGGAATTTGATTAAAATTTTTATCCACTGCTTTCAGGATATCCGTTTTATTAAATTTACCTGCAATCACTAGAACTGCATTATTCGGTGCATACCATTGTCGGTAAAATTGATTCAGTTCCTTCATGTTGATTGACTGAAGCTCAGTTAAATCACCAATCGGTAGACGACCTAGATACTGATTTCCGTAAGCAGATTTCCAAATTTGATCCATCAATACTGAAAAAGGTTGATCCATTCGAACCTCACGCTCTCGTTTTACGATTGCGATTTCTGACGGAACAAATTTTTCCTGAAGTACGAGCTTATCCATTCGCTCTGCCTCCAGATACAACATTTCATCAATGGCTTTTTGTTCTGGACGGATGACACTCATATACTGGGTAGAATAGTAGTCAGTCATCGCATTACTCATGAGCGTATGCTGATCTAGACGACGTTGAAACTCATCTCCTTTTACATTTTCTGTGCCTTTAAACGCGAGATGCTCAAGTAAATGTGCTAAACCACCTTTACCTTGTGGGTCATTCAAAGCTCCCGTTAAATACACCATATTCATAAAAATTTTATTTTCTTTAGGTATCGGTGCCAAAATCACCCGTAAACCATTTTCTAGTTTGTATTCTTCAATATTTTGTTCAGTCTTGACCAAAACAGGTTGTGCTAAACCGCTAGAACTGACCGCAACGATCATTAAAGTAAGTGAAAGTTTTTTAAAACGAGTTAGCATTGTTCTTCCAATTATTGATATAAAAAAATTGATCACACGCCTGACAAGGGTATGATCAATAGGGTTTATGCTTTAAAGGTAAATTTCAGCTTTCATATAAAGTTTGGCATAGCCAGAAATTTCAATTCTTTGATTCTCTTTAAGTTGGCAATACAACACGCCACCTCGTTCTGAGCTTTGAAAAGCAATAAGTTCTGTTTTATTCAATTTCTCAGCCCACAAGGGTGCTAATCCTGTATGCATAGAACCTGTTACAGGATCTTCATTGATGCCTTTATGTGGTGCAAAATAACGTGCCACATAATCATATTGTTCTGATGCTGCAGTTATAGCAATATCGGGATGATCGGATGCTGTAATACAAGTACTAACCTCATATGCTTCAGCAATTGCATTAATATTGGCAAAATTAGGTTTGGCATCAAGCACATCTTGTTCACTTTCCAAGACTAAAATATAAGCTTGTTGATTTAGATAAATTTCCTTGATTGGACGATCAACCACTTCTTTTAATAACTCAGGAAACTCTTCAGTTAAATGAGGGATTCGAACAGGGAAATTCATTGTAATTTTTCCATTATCTTGTCGAGTGATGGTAAAAATTCCTAAATCTTTGACATGAAATTTAATTTTTTTCGCTTGAGTATACTCATTAAAAAGTACATAACTGCTCGCTAAAGTGGCATGACCACAAAAATCGACTTCAACTTTAGGTGTAAACCAACGGATTTCATAATTTTCATCATCAATAATTTTAACAAAAGCCGTTTCAGCCAAATTATTTTCAAATGCAATATTTTGCATGAGTGATGTATCAAGCCATTCTTCACTGACCACTACAGCTGCAGGATTCCCCTTAAACAACGCTGTAGTAAAGGCATCAACTTGATACATTTTCATAAATACACCCTAATATTTCCAAACTTCTAATTGAGAATAATAATCTTTTATTATTTCAGATCATAGATTAATTTCAATCTTGACTATAAATTATTGCTTCACAAAGATTCGTTCATAAACTGTATATTTCTAATGATTTTCCATAAAAAAACCCTCACATGAGGGTCTTTTGCTATTTACGCTTTTTGAGCGCTTTCTTTAAATCTTTTAACTTAGATTCATGCTTAGAAATTTTCTTAAGTCTCGATTTAATTTGATCTTTTAAATCTTTAATTTTTAACTTGGACTTATTCGCCATATCTTATCTTCCTCGTGTCATTTACTTTAAATTGTTAATGCTTGAATTTACTGACAAGAATGGGGCTTCATCCCTAAATTCCCATTCGATTTAAGATTAATGATTTAACGATTTTGTTGATCTAAATCAGATTGCTGTTGTGATTGTTGACGGGACTGTTGCTGATTCTGTTGCTGTTGATCTTGTTGCTGTTGCTGCTGATTGGGTTGCTGTTGATGTGGCTGTTGACCTTGTTGACGTTGCTGGTGATTTTGTTGCTGTTGCTGTTGCTCATTTTGATCTTGATTGTATTGATTACTCATTTCATATCTCCATGATTATCAGATTTTGATACTGATCTTGAATTCTTTTTCACTTGAATTAGACCAGTACAAATAACCATAACCCTTTTGCATGAAACTGCGAGCATAGAGCTGTATCAAAATACTGCATCGTAACTTTCATTCTGTAAGCTATATAAATTTCAGAGGATTAAAATTGATACGTGTTACGAGGCTTACAAGGCTCTCTCATTTGTTTACTTGTATTAACGAGACTTATTCCTTTAGTCTTAAATATGGATATGGATTTGTAGCACCACTCGTTAAATAAATCCCATAATGTAAATGTGGAGGTGTATTGATCGCATTGCCAGTATTTCCCACATATCCTAATACTTCACCGACTTCAACCCAGTCACCTTCTTGGATGTGTGCTGCATATTCATCTAAATGTGCATAGTAATGGCGACTTAACTGAGGTCCTACCACCCAGACGACTTTACCTCCCAAACTATTTGTGCCGATACGACTTACAATACCTTGTGTTGCACTCAATACAGGCGTACCTCGTTTGGCAAAAATATCAATTCCTTGATGTGTACGACCATTTGAACGTGCCGTCCCCCAAGTATCTGCTATTTGAGTTACTTTGACTCCTTCAACGGGTATCGCCAACGGCTCTGTCAACGCTTGTTGTTGAAGTTTCCAGTATAAATATGGATATTGTAATCCTGCTGTTTCGCCTGAAGTTGGGGGCTGACAAGCAGTAAGCATCCAACTGATTGCAATGAGTGATCCAATAATCCTTTTTTTCATATACAACCCAACATCTTAAATTAAGTTAAATTTTAGCGTCTGATCGACGTTTGCATTGTATTGATTAAATTAAAAGCACTTGTCATAAACCAATAAAAGCCTGCTTATACCGATTAAATCGTCAGAATTACATATTTTTTTTGATCAATACGATACTTTCTTTTTTGAATCACGCATAATAGTCACCAATTCCCCTATTTATTTTGTTTGACTTCATTGATCGAATCCTCAGATCAATTCAGGATGTTCATAAATTCTTGATAAGTCAGACCTTTCACTATTTGCAAATTATTGAAGTTTTTATATGAAAATCGTCATTCTCAATAAACCTTATGGCGTTCTCTCCCAGTTTCGTAAAGACGAAGCGCATATGACAATGTCTGATTTCGTTGACGATCCGACTTTACGTCTTGCTGGACGTCTAGACATGGACTCTGAAGGTCTAGTGTTTTTAACCGACCATGGTGGTTTAAATCAGTACATTACCAACCCTGCCAATAAGAAATTTAAAACTTATTTGGTTCAAGTTGATGGTAATGTGACTGAAGAGGCTTTAGAACAGCTTCGTAAAGGTGTAGAGCTTAAAGACGGTATGACTCTACCTGCAAAAGCCGTAAAAGTTGAACAGCCTGAGTGGTTATGGGATCGTGATCCTCCTGTTCGCTTCCGTGCTTCTGTACCTACTTCTTGGGTTGAAATTTCGATTTGCGAAGGTCGTAACCGCCAAGTTCGACGTATGACTGCAGCAGTGGGTTTCCCAACTTTACGTCTTATTCGCACTAAAATTGGATCAATTGACTTAGTACAGATGGGTCTTGAATCTGGCGAAACTAGAGAAATTGAACCATTACTTTATCCTGACTTTCAAAATGTTCCTGCCGAAGAGCCATACCGCTCACGCTCTTATGTGAAGAAACCAGGCGGTACAGGTGGCAAGCCGATTAATAAGAAAGTCAATAAAGATGGTACTAAGAAAAAATCGGGTACTAAACGTATTTGGCAAATGGAAGAACATGAGAAACCACGTCGTAAGACCAATGGTACTACTCGCCCGAATACAAAAGCTCCACGTGGACGCGCACGCTAAGCTCAAGCTATTGTAAAAAAAGTAAAAAGGATGCGATTGCATCCTTTTTTTATACATAAATTAACTTAAATAATCTCTCATTATAAGTACACTTTTTTCAATTATTTGCTTATTGTGAGTTGATACTTATGAAAAAATTTACGCTTGCTCTTTCAGGTTTTGCATTTTCAACATTCACTTTGGCAAATCCTTTAAGTGTTCATGTGCTTAATCAAGAAACTGGTCTTCCATCCTCAAATATTGCAGTTACCCTTGAAGCGCAGCAGGGTGAAAAATGGGTAAAGCTCAACGAAGCTAAAACGGATGAAAATGGTCGTATCAAGGCTCTATATCCAGCCGAAACAGATCTTCAAAAAGGTGTTTACAGAGTAACTTTTAAAACTGGCGACTGGTTTAAAGCAAACAACAAGCGTACTTTTTTTCCAGAAGTGCCAGTGGTTTTTTTGATTGATGGTAGTTTAGATCATTACCATATTCCGTTGTTATTAAGTTCATATGGTTATTCAACCTATCGAGGGAACTAATTTTTTTTTGTTGATCATTTATGACACAAATTTAGCTCACATTATGTGAGCTTTTTTATTTCTTTATTAATTTTAAAAGTTTAATTATCCTATTCAAAAGAATAAGGATTTCTTATGAACATAAAAAAAGCTTTCCTAAAGGCTATTACGCTGCTTTTATTTTATCAATTCTTTACTACTTCTTTTATGCATTGAATGAAAACAAGTTATCTCACTATTGTGATAACTATATTTGTCTTGAAATCTTATCTTTAGCTGAATTTCTTGGGATAGTCACAGCTTGGATCAGCCTATATTTCGTACTGAAGTCCCTAGAATCATGGAAAGATGCCTATAAATTCCATAGAGCAATTGAAACTTTATCCAAGTTTGAAGAACTCAAGATTATTTCAAATCAATATCACACCATCTTATACCAATTAAAAAAACTCACTCATCCGCGCTAAAGGTTATGAATTACACAACTCATTTAATTTAGAAGAGCAAATTTATGAAGATAAATTCAATAATCTGTATTACTACGAC
Organism: Acinetobacter sp. ANC_7512; assembly: GCF_056779935.1. Taxonomy (NCBI): domain Bacteria; kingdom Pseudomonadati; phylum Pseudomonadota; class Gammaproteobacteria; order Moraxellales; family Moraxellaceae; genus Acinetobacter; species Acinetobacter sp. ANC_7512. Next base: position 163,879 of record NZ_JBWYIX010000005.1, read on the forward strand.
AAATTAATAAATCTTCAACAGTGGCTCAATCAAGAAAAAAATGTGAACAAGCATAAAAATTTTAAAGAAGTTTTAAGAACTTTTGAAACTGCTATAGATTATGCTCATAGACTTGTTTCAGAAGCTCATTTGAGTGAGGTAAATTATGGTCAAAATTACGCCTCAGATAGCGACATAAACAGAAGAAAAGAATCTATAAAAAAAGTTCAAATTGCTTTTGAAAAATACTCAAAAGACAAAACAATATTTGAAAAGCGTTTGGAAGATCTAAGACGAGAACTGGAGTTATGAAAAACCCATAGCTAAGCATGGGTTTTTCATGAATTTTCTAATCTAAGCAAATTAAGCTTTAAGCCATTTCTCAACTTTATATTGATCGGAAACCTTAAGATCTACTTCAGTGAGTTCACTACCACCTGCTTGAACTTCAAATTGCATTAATTCATCACGACGGAAAGCATGCACATTAAAAGTACCTTCCAATTTTGCATACTTATCGAGTTGCTTAGTGGTCGCCTTTAAACCATCAACTGCGATGATAATATCATGAGCAGAAAGCCCAGCTTTAACACCAGCGCCATCACGACGAGCAGACTGAATTAATACACCTTCAGGTTTATCTACAAGTTTTAAACCAAATGGTAAAGATTTATCGTGCTTTAAAACATAGTCTAAGCCAAATTCAGGGAACAACTGATCAAGCGGTAACTCATCCGTGGTATTAATCAAATGGTTAATTTGTTCAGACCAATCATCACCTGTTAGTTCTTGGCATAGTTCATAGATGGTACGTTCATGAACCTGTATACCCTGTTGCGCATTTTCATACAGCTTACGCATCAATGCATCAAGACTTGAACCTCTTAAACGTAAACCTAAATCTAGACACAGCGCTACTAAGCAACCCTTGTTATAGTAACTTGTGCCAGCATTGTTAGAGTTTTCGTCTTGACGATAGAATTTGACCCATGCATCAAAACTTGACTCTGCTACAGTTTGAACAAAACGACCTGGATTTTGCAAATAACGATCGATCTGCGCCTTTAACAACTTCAAGTAAGATTCCTGAGAAATCACACCACTACGAAGTAGAATTAAATCATCATAGTAGGACGTGAAGCCTTCAAAAATCCATAACAAAGAGGTATAGCCTTCTTTGTCTAAATCATAATTCACAAAATTTTCAGGGCGAATAAATTTCACCAACCATGAATGAAAATATTCATGGCTACACAAACCTAAGAAACGCTGATAATCAGCGGAAGGTTCAACAGGCTCATTGGACTTAGGTAGATCATCACGTGGAGAAATCAAACTGGTTGAGTTCGGGTGCTCTAAACCACCATAACTGTTACCCGTCGCGATGGTCATAAAAGTGTAGTTTTCAAATGGTGCTGAACCAAACATGGATATTTCTGTCGCACAGATTTTCTCAATGTCTTGTTTCATACGTTGGACATTCATCGCATGTTTGCCAGAAACCACAAACTCATGTGGAATACCATTTGCTTCAAAAGCAAAACGAGTTTGATCTGCAAGCTCAAATGGTGCATCAATCAATTCAGCGTAGTTTTTTGCCTTAAGCGTATAGCGACCACGCACTAAACTTTTAGATGTCAATCCTGTAGCGAGTTGGAAATGTTTCAATTCATCTGGCAAAAATAACTCAACTTCTACCGCTTTGTCTTCTTGTCCTTCTAAACCTAAACATGCACAAGCAGGATTCACATATAAGCGTGTTTCATCAACATAAGCACCACGTACTGAGAGGTCGTATGCATAGACGTCGTACTCAACCGTAATCAGCTCAAAATCAGTATTAAATAACTGCCACTTATTTTTTTCATTTTTACGAATCTTGAGTATTCGACCATCTTCATCATAGGCACGAACAGACTCAATATGTTTTGAAAACTCTCGAATGAGATAACTTCCTGGAATCCAAGTTGGCAAGCTCAATACTTGAGTTGGTTGAGCAACGAAACGAACAGTAACGTGAATGAGATGCTGACGAAAGTCGTCAAATTCGATCTGATAATGCAACATAATGTCTTAATTGAGAAACTATAGAACCAACTTGTATTTAGATTAGCATTTTTTTACTTGGAGTTGCGCGATTCGTATTAATTGTCTACAAATCTGACTAGAGTTTCAGAAAAAAAAGGCATAGCATGCGGTGTGCTTGATGATCTATGCCATTGGATTGGCTTATATAGGTAAACCCGTTGAAACTCTACTCTGCTCTACTCATAATTTTTAGTTTTTTTATTGTAAATATCACACATGCTTCCTTGTTCGAAGTTGCACCAGAAAGTTTAGAAGCTGAAGCATGGACTGTCTTAGATCCACAATCAGGTCAAGTCATTACTGAACACAATAGCCATGTCCAACGTGCACCAGCTTCGTTAACCAAAATGATGGTGGCATACATCGTTCTGAAAGACATTCAAGCAGGTAAAATTAACAAAAATGAAGTTATTACTGCCACACCAGTCGTCAATGTAGTTCAATGGGATGAGTCTCAGATGTATCTGAAACCGACTCAACAAATTACGATTGATCAGCTTTTGGCAGGCTTAATTATCATGTCTGCCAACGATGCTGCTGTCACATTGGCTGAACGAATTTCAGGATCTGTACCTGCATTTGTTCAACGCATGAATCAAGAAGCCAAAGCACTTGGCATGAAAGATACAAATTTTGCCAATCCCGCGGGCATTACAATGGATATGCACTATTCTACAGCGCATGATTTAGCCGTGCTCGCACAAGCACTCACCAATGAAACACCCGATTACCTTGACTACTCGAAACAGCAAAGTTTTACTTACAATCAGCATTTTCACCGTGCAACGAATATCTTACTTAAACAAGATGCTACTGTTGATGGTTTAAAAACAGGGTTTACTCGTGCTGCAGGCTATAACCTTGCACTTACAGCCAACCGACCAACTCAACAATTTGACCTCAATCAAAGAAGACTTATTGTTGTGGTACTCGGTGCTCAAAGTGGCTTCAAACGCGCTGAAATCGCACATCAGCTTTTAAACCTATCCTATGCTTATACACGCAATGAAATTGCAATTAAAAATAAGCAACTAATTGCTGAACTCCCTGTAGTCGCATCGACCTTAAAAATGTTCAGAGTCGAAACTAAAAAGCCAAGTATCGTGACGACCTCTTTGTATAACGCGAATCAAATGATTGATATGCGTAATTTTGACAATCAAACTCATCGTTTGATTCAAACAGATGCTTTTGGATTCACTTCAGCTCTTGAGCCTTTACAGCAAACTCAAACGCATATGAACGTCGAGCTACTAACACAATCATTAACCGCACCTATCGCGCAAATTCAGCAGTTGGCACGTATTCATATCTATCAAAATAACAGACTCATTCAAACGGTATTGATTGAAGATGAACTTCAAATTGATGAAGCATCATGGTTTGAAAGTATTTTGAATTGGTTTAAACAATTATTTAGTTTTGGATCTAGCAGTACAAATCAAGCAAAAATCTATCCTTTAAACTGATTGCAGTTTTTTATTGTAAATCTGTAACTTGTAATACAAAAAGAACAATTCTTTTAAAAAAGAGATGGCATATTAACTCCCATCTCTTTTTTATTTATGACGCTATAAAAATAGGAATATTAAATGTCGAATCTTCATCATATTGTCATTGTGGGTGGTGGTGCTGGTGGCTTAGAACTAGCAACACAACTGGGTGACACGCTGGGCAAATCTAAAAAAGCAAAAATTACATTAGTTGACCAAAAGCTTACACATATTTGGAAACCACTTTTACATGAAATTGCAGCAGGTACGTTAAGCCCTAGTGATGAAGAAACAAACTATTTTGGTCATGCTGCGAAGCATCATTATGAGTTTGTATTGGGTAAATTTGAACAATTAGATCGTGAAGCCAAGACCATTCAATTGCTCAAACCTGTTGCATCGACCTATGACCAATCGACTGATCATTTAACGCTAAGTTATGACACTCTTATTCTAGCGGTTGGTTCGGTTTCCAATGATTTCAATACTTCAGGTGTGCAAGAACATTGTCACTATTTAGATAATCCAAAACAGGCTGAACAGTTCCAGCAGCATCTACTTCATCTTTATATCGAAGCTCAAAATAACAATGACCATCGTGAGCTGCATATTGGCATTATAGGTGCAGGTGCAACAGGTGTTGAGCTTGCAGCTGAATTAGTTCAAGCCAAACAAAACTTCTTTAAATACGGTCTTAATAAAATTGACCCTAAAAACGTCAAAATTTCACTAATCGAAGGCGCGGATCGTATTCTACCGGCTCTTTCTGAAAAAATGTCAGACCACAGCACTAAGCAGCTTAAGCGCATGAATGTGGATATTTTAACGTCTAAGCGTGTCGAAAAAGTGGATGCTGATCAAATTTACTTTAATGATGGAAGTTCAATTCTAGCACAATTAAAAGTTTGGGCTGCAGGCATTAAAACTCCAGCAGTGATTCAAAACCTAGAAGGCTTCGAAAAAGATCGTATGGGTCGCTTACACGTATTTGCAACACTCCAAACAAAAGCAGATCCGAATGTTTTTGCTTTCGGTGATTGCGCATACTGTATTTTAGATGCTCGTGAAACAGCTTTAGGACCGCGTGCGCAAGTTGCAAGTCAACAGGCTGCTTTCCTCGTTGATGCAATGAAAGCGCGAATTTCAGGAAAATCACAACCGATGTTCAATTTTTCTGACAAAGGTTCACTTGTATCTTTAAGTGAGAATAAAGCAGTCGGTGAATTACTTGGTCAGGTCAATGTTCAAGGATTTGTGGCGAAGTCGATGTATGTATCGCTTTACCGACTGCATCAAGCCACGATTTATGGTTATGCACAGGCAGGGTTACTCACAGCCAAAGATTTTATGACCAGAAAAATAGCACCTAAAATCAAATTGCATTGAAAATCGAAAAGACGCCCCAATGTAATATTTAAGCGTTATAAATTATCGAAACTGCATTTTTTTTAGAAAATTGTCTACAAAAATTGGTTTTCACTTTATGATGTACCCTTAAAATATTTGAATGGATCATTAACATGACAGTTATTGCAAATGACCTTGTGGTTTTATTTAACTATAAATTGACTAATGCAGAGGGTGAAACTCTCGATCAATCTCAAGGTGAACCACTTGCATATTTGCAAGGCGCTGGCAACATTATCCCTGGCTTAGAAAAAGCAATGTTAGGTAAAACGACTGGTGATAAATTCACAGTAACGATTCCTGCTGCTGAAGCTTATGGTGAGTACAACACTGATTTAGTTCAAGAAGTACCTAAACAAATGTTCCAAGGCGTAGACAACATCGAAGCTGGTATGCAATTCCAAGCGCAAACTGATGATGGCGTTCAAATTGTGACTGTTAAAGCTGTTGAAGGCGAAAACGTAATCGTTGATGCTAACTTCCCGCTTGCTGGTCAAGACTTAACATTTGATGTTGAAATCGTTGAAATCCGTGAAGCAACTCAAGAAGAGTTAGATCACGGTCACGTTCACGGTGTAGGTGGTCACCACCACTAAGATCTACGGATTTTAGGACAAAAAGGTGAAGCTTCTGCTTCGCCTTTTTTTTATGCAAAAAATTACAATGCTTAACGATTTAAATGATTCAAATTCTTATAATTTCCTGAGGATATTTGGATATTAATCATATGAATCTCATTTGGTTTCGTCAGGATTTAAGAGTTAGGGACAACTCGGCGTTAATGGAGGCAAACCGGCATGGGAATACTTGTGCATTGGTGATACTTTCGCCTGAACAATGGAAATTGCATGATGATGCAGTGATTAAAATTGACTTTTATCTTCGCCAACTTAAATCACTTGAAAGTGAGTTAAAGCAATTCAATATTCCACTTGTGGTAGAAATCGTGCCCCAGTGGGACGATGTACCAGCTAAAATATTAACTTTCGCAAAAAAATATCAAATTACTGCGATACACGCCAACATTGAAATCGGCGTGAATGAGTTACATCGTGATGCACAAGTGCAGACCTTATTAGAATCGCATCAAGTAACTGTCAAGTATTATCATGACCGCACAATTTTCCCACTTGGATCAATTCGAAATAAGACGCACCAGCCTTACCAAGTTTTTGGTGCTTATAAACGTGCATGCTATGAAATCTTGAATATCTCTGTTCCTCAACCACTCGCTGTACCGAAAGTACAACCTCACGAGCTTATACAACGCTTTCATACCTCCAAAATTCCATCGATTCATGATTTTTATCCTGATGCTCAGATTAAATATCAATGGCCTGTTGGAGAGTCATTTGCACTACAAATGCTCGAGAAATTTGTTGACGAGAATTTAGAGACCTACAAACAACAACGCGACTTTCCAAACATTAATACTACCAGTCAATTATCACCGTATTTAAATCTAGGAATTATTTCGATTCGACAATGTTTGGCTGCAATTTTTAGTCGCTCAAATGGCAATTTTCATCTCTACTCTGATGGTCAACAAACTTGGTTAGATGAATTATTATGGCGAGAATTTTATCAACACATCCTGTTTGACTTTCCAAGATTATCGAAATATCAACCATTCAATTTAAATACATCTAATGTGCCATGGCGTGATGCACCCAATGAATTAAATGCTTGGAAGTTTGGACAAACGGGTATTCCAATTGTGGACGCTGGAATCCGTCAAATGCTTCAAACAGGATGGATGCACAATCGTGTCAGAATGATTGTCGCCATGTTCCTTAGTAAGAATTTGCTCATCGACTGGCGTAAAGGCGAACAATGGTTTATGCAACATTTGATAGATGGGGATTTAGCAGCAAATAATGGTGGCTGGCAATGGTGTGCTTCAACAGGTACAGATGCTGTACCTTATTTCCGTATTTTTAACCCCATTAGTCAATCACAAAAATTTGATAGCCAAGGTGATTATATTCGCAAATGGGTACCTGAATTAGCTCATCTTGATGCGAAAATCATTCATGAGCCTTATGCTAAAAATCCGAATCTTAAACTCAATTATCCAAAACCTATTATTGATTTAAAGATGAGTCGACAGCGCGCATTAGCTGCTTTCAAATCAGCTAACTAATGCTCGTTCTAAATTTTGTTTGGCTTGATTTTCTAAAGTGTCATGAAAATATGCTGTTTTATAAATGGATTCCATTTGATAAAAGCTATTAAGAACTTCATTTCGTTTTAATGTATAAATTTCAGAGGGTACCCAACTGAATTCTTGATGAATTTGCTGCTGATATTCTTCAAAACGTTTGCCGTTTGAACCGAGAATTGCAAGATCAATATCAAGTAAATAGTTAAGGTCTGAATCAACTGAAGCACGATGCTCTTTGGTCGCTAATATCCACTGATAAATTTTCTCACATCTCCTCATCTCCATGTGGGGAGATATGATGTTCAGCATCATATCAGCACTTTGTTGTTCATTATCGTGTGCCTTAGGCTCATATATGACATCATGAAACCAAAGAGTTATAGAGACTGATAAAGGATCTTTTAAATTTGGTAGAACCAATTGTAAGTGATCCATACATTCAACGATATGCTGCACTGTATGATAATGCCGATGAGGCTCACTGTAATGAACTTCTAATCTATCAAGAATAGATATGGAATCCTCTGAGGATAGTTCAAGCTGTTGTGCAGTAGCGGCCCAGTATCTTCTCAACTGTTTTAAATATGAATCAATCATCAGACACCTTGCCCAGCTACCGCCTATTTATTTTCAAGCAGCCTGCTCATCACGTTTAAATACGAGCTCACCTTTCAAAGAACTTTCAGCATCGAAATAATAGCCATCCGTATTGAATGATTTAAGATCATCCACAGTATTAGGTTTATTTTCGATAATATAACGTGCCATCAATCCACGCGCTTTTTTTGCATAGAAACTTATTACTTTATATTTTCCATTTTTCTGGTCTAAAAATACGGGCTTGATAATTTCAGCTTTAATTTTGCTTTCTTTCACCGATTTATAATATTCATCGGATGCGATATTGACCAATAAATCACTCTTGGCTTCTGATAAATCTTGGTTGATCAATTGGGTAATTTCATCTCCCCAAAATTCGTAAAGATTGTGACCGCGTGGATTTGCTAATTTTGTGCCCATTTCTAAACGATAAGGCATCATCAAATCCAGTGGTCGAAGTAATCCATAGAGACCCGATAGCATTCTTAAATGGCATTGAGCATATTCTAAATCAGCTTGCGTAAGCGAATACGCATCCAGACCTGTATAAACATCGCCCTTAAAGGCAAATATTGCTTGGCGTGAATTTGATAAATCAAAGTCTGATTGCCAATCTCTAAAGCGTTCCACGTTAAGATTCGCAATTTTTTCACTCACACTCATTAATTTGGCGATTTCTGAAGCAGACAGTTTACGACTTACGTCTATAAGCTGTTGTGAGTGGTCAAGCAATCTTGGTAAAGTATGTTCATCAGTTGGAAGTGTAGATTCATAATCTAATGTCTTAGCAGGAGAAATTAAGGCAAACATAGAAACCTGATCAAAAAACAATTAATCAAACTATAACAGTAGACTTATTTTATTTCCAATTGTGTTTTTTTTAATTATTGACGTTAAAATATACGATTCTCCTGCACGTTAATCGGTATTTTTATGTCTGAACAAATGTTCATTCAAGGCCCTGTTGGCAAAATTGAGGTTTTTGTAGATTATCCTCAGTCTGAAGTAAAAGGATTTGCGGTCGTTTGTCACCCTCACCCGCTTCAAGGTGGTACTCCTCAGCACAAAGTTCCCACTCTGTTAGCTCAAATGTTCCTTGAGCGTGGTTATATCGTTTATCGTCCAAGTTTCCGTGGATCAGGTCAAAGTGAAGGGGTTCACGATGAAGGATTTGGTGAAACAGAAGATATTTTAGAAGTTATTCGTCAAGTACGTGCAAAACACCTTACATTGCCTTTCTATGTTGGAGGCTTTAGTTTTGGTGCACATGTTATGGCGAAGGCATATCATGCACTACCTCAAGAAATTCAACCTGAACAAGTCATTCTATGTGGTTTACCAACAGCCACAGTTGCTGGTATCCGTCACTATGTTACTCCGGCAATTAAAGGTGATATCCTGTTTATTCATGGTGAGGCAGATGAAGTCACTTTATTATCCGATTTAATTGAATGGGCAAAGCCTCAGCGCCATATTATTACAGTGCTACCTGGTGCTAATCACTTCTTCACAGGTTATTTGAAGCAACTTCGCGTCGCGATCACTCGCTTCCTTACGGCTTAATATAAATATTACGTGTTTCAGAAAAACCCAGTGTAGATTCTTTACATTGGGTTTGTTTTATTCCTCGTTAGGATTTCCATTCTAGCGACTGGAACGACTCATCTTCTCTTAATGTCTGCTCTACTGCTTGCGCAAGTTGTTTAATCACACTCTGCGTCTCAATTTTTTGGAACCAATCCTGTTCCTCATCAGCATGCGCACTTATTTCACATACAAAATGTCCTTCGCCATCTGGTTGATTACAGTTCACCCCTAAAGCGATTGGGTGATCAGAGACACTGACTTCTAATTCATGCGGATTCGTAGTTTGAGTGTGAAATCCATGTTGCACCAACTGTTCAGATAACAATGCTGTAACGTAAGTTTGTGCATTATCATGAGAATGACTTGAATGAGCCTTAGCGTATTTCGTTTGATCAACTAAAAATTGTAATTTTTTCATTTCCTCATCCAAAGGCTTTTTAATTATATAGAATTAGAATAAGCAATATAAACAAAACAGCCAAGCTTTTGCTTGGCTGTTTGAAAAGAAATATACAAATCTTTGGTCGTATTATTCACTAACTTGAATAGATAGACCCGCTTGTTCTGTGAGTTGAGTAAATGTTGGGAAACTTGTTGCAACGGTTTCAGTTCCCAAAATTTTAATTGCGCCTGAAGTACGCAGACCCGCAATGGAGAAACTCATGGCAATACGATGATCATGATGTGACTCAATTTCACCACCTGTAAAGATAGCAGACCAATCACCAGACTTACCTTTACCTTCAATAATAATGCCGTCATCCGTAGGCGTACAATCAACACCCATGGTTTTCAATCCATCAGCCATCACTTGGATTCGATCAGACTCTTTTACACGAAGTTCAGCTGCACCAGTTAACACTGTTTGACCTTCAGCACAAGCTGCAGCAATAAATAATGCTGGGAATTCATCAATCGCTAAAGGTACTTGATCTTCAGGCATGTGGATGCCTTTCAAAGTACGAGTGCCACGAATTCGAATATCAGCGATTGGTTCACCACCTGCAATTCGTTCATTCTCGACTGAAATATCAGCCCCCATTTGCTTCAAAATTTCGATCACACCAGTACGAGTAGGGTTAATACCCACTGCCTCAAGTGTTACATCTGAATTTTCAGTAATGGCAGCACCCACCATAAAGAACGCAGCAGATGAAATATCTGAAGGCACTTGAATATTCGTGCCAACTAACTTACCACCACCTTTTAAAGAAATACGGTTACCTTCAGTTTTCACATCATACCCAAATGCACGTAACATACGCTCAGAGTGATCACGTGTAGGTTCTGGCTCAGTCACCGACGTTACACCTTCTGCCCATAAACCAGCGAGCAAAATGCCAGACTTCACTTGTGCAGAAGCCATCGGTAAATCGTAATGAATACCTTTAAGTTGCTGATTACCTGTGATCGATACTGGCGGTGTGCCACGCTCACCTGTTGTTTGAATTTGAGCACCCATTTCACGGAGTGGCTTTGCAATACGTTCCATAGGACGTTTGCTCAACGATGCATCACCAGTCATTACTGAGTCAAATTTTTGCGCAGACAACATCCCTGACAGAAGACGCATCGAAGTCCCAGAATTACCCATATAAAGCTCACTTGCTGGAGCTTTAAGGCCATACATTCCTACACCATGAATCGTGACTTCACCATTTTTTGGACCTTCAATATTTACACCCATATCACGGAATGCTTGAAGTGTTGCTAAGGCATCTTCACCTTCTAAGAAACCAGTAACATGTGTTGTACCTTCAGCGATCGCACCAAACATGATTGAACGGTGTGACACAGATTTGTCACCTGGCACGCTAAATTTTCCAGTAAATGATTTAGCACCCGGCAGAATAGTAAATTGCTGTGTCACAGTTTTGTTCTCCATTAAAGGTTTCTTGGCAAGCATATGGTTAAAATGTTGGCGTGCTGCTTGAGCATGTCCAAGCAATCCCATGAGTGCTTTTGAATCTTCGTTTTCAATGAGCTGTCGAATATGAGCCAATTGGTTCTCAAATCCATCAACAGCATTCAAAATCGCTTTTTTATTGGCAAAGAATATGTCATGCCACATTTGTGGATCACTCGCCGCAATGCGAGAAAAGTCTCTGAAACCACCTGCTGCATAACGGAAAATGTCCAGATTATCTTCACGATTTGCAAGTTGCTCAACCAAATTGAATGCCATTAAATGTGGCAGATGACTTGTATGCGCAAGCACCTCATCATGCTTTTCCACATCCATACAAATTACTTCAGCTTGAGCAGCTTGCCATAACTGAATCAGTTTTTGCACTGCCCACTCAGCACTTGTTGCTAACGGCGTTAATATCACTTTGTGGTTAGCAAATAAATCTACTTTACCTGCATGAACACCAGTATGTTCAGCACCAGCTATTGGATGCCCTGGAACAAAACCTGCGGGTAACTGCTCACCAAAAACCGCAATTGCAGCCTCAACCACATTGCCTTTGGTACTGCCCACATCTGTAATTATAGTATCAGGAGTAATCACAGATTTGATCGAGTTCAATACAGATTGTGTAGCTCTCACGGGTAAAGCAAGAACAATTAAATCTGCATCAACCACTGCATCTTTGGCATCAGCATATCCTTCACTAATCAAACCTAAAGCTTTAGCATCTTCTAACGTTTGAACAGATCGCGTAGATGCCACAACATTTTCAGCAAGACCATGTGCTTGAATGACACGTGCTAAACTTGATCCAATCAATCCTAGCCCAATAAATGCAACTTTTTTAAATAAAGGTTGAGACATATCTAAGTTTCAACTCTTTTTAAAGTACCGCAATTGGGTATGAACCAAGAACACGGATTTCTTTGACTAATGGACGAATTTCTTCGACAGCCGCACGTACGTTCTCTTGTTCGATATGCCCTTCTAAATCGATAAAGAATACATAAGCCCATTTTTCAGGCAAAGCAGGTCTTGTTTCGATACTGGTCAAGCTAATGTTATGTTTAGCGAACGGCGCTAAAATTTCTAATAACGCACCTGCACGGTCATGTGCAGAGATCAATAAAGAAGTTTTATCATTACCACTTTGTGGTACTTTTTCACGCCCAATAACTAAGAAGCGTGTTGTATTTTCTGGATTATCTTCAATATTGCTATGTAAGATTTCTAAATCATATAAGCTCGCAGCTGTTTCAGATGCGATTGCCGCAGAATGCCATTCATTACGGATACGGCGAGCAGCTTCAGCATTCGAACTCAAAGCCACACGTTCAACACCTGGATAATGAGCATCGAGCCAACCACGACATTGAGCTAAAGTTTGTTGATGCGCATAGATTTGTTTAATGCTATCTTTACGCGTATTTGAAGAAATCAAAAATTGATGATGAATACGTAATTCAACTTCACCAATCACATTTAAATGTGACGCTTTAAAACAATCAAGCGTGTGGTTAACCACACCTTCGGATGAGTTCTCAACAGGAACTAAACCATAATGTGCACTGCCTGCTTCGACTTCACGGAACACTTCATCAATTGTAGGAAGTGGGCGCACAACCGCATCATGTCCAAAATGCTTCAGTACTGCCGAATGGGTGTAAGTTCCTACTGGACCAAGGAAAGCAATGCTTTGTGGTGCTTCTAAAGCAAGACACGCAGACATAATTTCTCTAAACAAACGCGCCATCGTCACGTCAGATAAAGGACCTTCATTACGCTCCATCACATTACGCAAAACTTGTGCTTCACGCTCAGGACGATAAAACATTGGATTTTCTTCAGAAGCAAATTTTGCTTTTGCTACAGCTTCAGCAAGTCGTGCTCGACGGTTAATCAGTTGTTGGAGTTGTTGATCTACTGAGTCGATATCTTCGCGTATTTTAGCTAAGTCTAAAGAATTCGTCGTGTTTTGATCATCGTTGATCATTGTAATGTCGCCTTACAGAATCAGTTATGTAAACAGTATAACAATAGTTAGCTTTCAAATGTTAAGCAACCAAACTTTATGGCAATAAGACTTAAAAATATACAGTTGAAATAATCATCAATCCAATACGCGCTATAAATTAGAAAAAAGACAAGAACATTGAATAGGATAGCTTTAATCTTTTTTTTAAATCAGTTCGTTCTATAAGTTTTAAAATTGAAAACACATTCGAATACATCTCGCTTGTATTCCTCAAGCGAGATGTAAATACGGATAAAAATTAACGTCCTAGCATGCCACGTGCTACGATTTCTTTCATGATTTCGTTGGTTCCGCCGTAGATTCGTTGAATACGTGCATCCACAAAGAAGCGTGAAATAGGATATTCCGTCATATAGCCATAGCCACCAAAGAGTTGCAGTAGATTATCCGCCACTTTCATTTGCATATCTGTACTGAAACTTTTTAATGCAGCTGCTGTTTCAACATCCAATTTCCCTTCTTTATACAATGCTAGGTTTTGATTATAAAAAGCGGCTGTAGCCAGTTCATCGATTTTCGCTTGTGCTAAAACAAAACGAGAATTTTGGAATTGTCCAATTTTTTGACCAAAAGCCTGACGTTCTTGGACATATTGAACTGTCACATCAATTGAACCTCGAATTGCTCCTAATGCTGTCGCAGCAATCGCTGTACGTTCACGTGGTAATTCTTGCATCAAATATGCAAATCCCTGACCCGCTTGACCTAAAAGCTGATCAGCTGGAACTTTGACATTGTCAAAAAAGAGTTCCGAAGTATCTTGCGAATGCAAACCGATTTTGTCGAGATTTGTGCCTTTTTTAAACCCTTCTAAATGAGTATCAACCAATAGAAGTGAGACGCCTTTAGCACGTGCCTGAGGATCTGTTTTAACGGCAAGCACAACCAAGTCTGCATGCTGACCATTTGAAATAAAGGTTTTAGAGCCATTCAAAACATAATGATCACCATTCAAAATGGCATTCGTACGGATGGCTTGTAAATCAGAACCAGCACCTGGCTCTGTCATTCCAATTGCTCCCACCACTTCACCAGAAACCATTTTTGGCAACCAGTATTTTTTTTGTTCTTCGTTCGCGATGTGTAGAATATATGGTGCTGCAATTTCTGAGTGACATGAAATACCTGTCGATAATGCGCTATAACCTGCACGTGCCGACTCTTCAACCAACATTAAAGAATATTCTGTTGGAACACCATAACCACCATATTCTTCAGGAACATCTACGCACAAGAAGCCATTTTCACCAAGTGCATTCCACACTGAACGTGGCATTTTTCCTTCGCGTTCCCACTGCTCATAATAAGGAGCAACGTGCTCACTCATAAAACGTTTGAAATTATCACGGAATAATTCTAAATCTGCATCATATGCCAACATTCTTGTGTTCCTTACACTTCATTTTTTTATAAGTTTTCATGCTATCCCGTTTTTTTCCAGTTGTCATGGACAAAAGCGCTTGAAAATTCATACAATTTGGTCAGTCTCAAAAGCTAAAAATAATGCTTGATCATTGAATTTGATATTTAGCTTTTATTCGAAGCATCATTCCACGTTACAATGTCATTAAGAACATCCAACTGCATTGATCATGAATACAAAACGTAATTTATATAAAGACTTTGAACATCCATTTGCGCAATTTGTTCGTATTCTTGGCAAAGGAAAAAATGGTGCGCGATCACTGACCTATGAAGAAGCCTATCAAGCATTTGAGATGATTTTAAAAAATGAGGTATTAGACGTTCAGCTGGGTGCTTTTTTAATGCTTTTACGAGTGAAAGAAGAATCTGTAGATGAACTGGCTGGCTTTGTGCAAGCGACTCGTGATCAACTTAAATTTAGAGCTATTGATGTCGACCTAGACTGGTCTTCTTACGCGGGGAAACGCAAACACTATCCGTGGTTTATCTTATCGGCGTTAACCTTAGCAAAACATGGTCATCGTATTGTAATGCATGGGGCTTCTGGACATACCATTAATCGATTATATACAGAACAAGTTTTAGAGTATTTAGGTTATACCATTTGTCAAAATGAAAACGAAGTGACATCAGAACTGAATCAGCATAACTTTGCCTATATACCACTCGAAGCCATTTCACCTACCTTGAGTGATTTAATTGCATTACGCAATATCATGGGCTTACGCTCACCCATTCATACGCTTTCACGACTCATCAATCCCTTCAATGCCAAAGCCACTTTACAAGCGATATTTCACCCTGCTTACCGCAGTTCTCATCAACAGACTGCCGCCAAATTAGGTTACGTTAACAGTGCGGTGATTAAAGGTGAAGGCGGTGAATTTGAACGAAACCCAGATGCAAAAACCTTAATTTGCGGTATACGAGACGGTGAACTGTATGAGCTTGAACTTCCGAAACTCACAGCTGATCGTTCAGCAATTGAAGAAGAGTTGAACTTAGATACTTTCAAAGAAGTATGGTTAGGTGATTCCCAACATACTTACGGAGAGATGGCTGTTATTGAAACTATGGGAATCGCACTTTACACCATGAATGTGGCTGATACATTTACACAAGCGCAGACTTTGGCTCAAGAATACTGGCAATCACGTCATCGAGTTTAACTTCGGATTAAAAAAAGACACCATCAGGTGTCTTTTTTAAGCATAGAACATTATACAAAACGTATAGGTTGAAATTCTGGCTCTGGAACATGTGAATCACATTCATCACCTTCCTCTTTATGACCTTTATCAATATACCCTGATCTTTCTGTTTCTGGCAGATTTTTAGCTTCCCAAGCAATGACTGCTTGCATTGAAATCTGACGCTGCTCTTGAGTTAGAGCTACACCGTTTGGCCATTTACCGATTTCAACGGCAGTTCTTAAACGAGCAACGATGTCTGCATCCAAAACTGATAACATTTGTTCAATATTCATGTTTAGTCCTGCTGATGAAATGAATCGTAATCTTGATTCCATCCTAGTTTGGTACGACATGCCATATAAAAGTCGTATCCAGGTGGATGTAATAAAGTAAGTTTGAAAGGATGTTTGCGAATATGCAACCAATCACCTTCATTTAAAGAAACACTGTGTTGCCCATCAGCACTCACCATAGGCAACACTCGATTCTTACGAATTTGAATTTTAATTTCACTTTGACCACCCACCACAATCGGACGAGAAGAAAGCGTATGCGGGTGCATTGGCACTAGCGCGATCGCATCCATACTTGGGTGCAAAATTGGACCGCCACCAGAAAGTGCGTATGCTGTTGAACCCGTAGGTGTCGATACAATCAAACCATCACTGTGTTGGCGATAAACATATTGACCATCAATATGAAGATCAAACTCAATCATATGGACTGACTTACCTGAATGCAGAACCACATCATTCAATGCTATTGCATCATAAATCAGTTCATTTTTACTACGAACTTCGACTTCTAATAAAAAACGGCGATCTAGCTGAAACTCACCTTTCAAGACTTGATCTAATTTAAATAACACTTCTGTCGGTTTGATATCTGTTAGGAAACCTAAACGCCCACGGTTTACCCCGATGACGGGAGTATTGTATTTCACTAAAGATCTAGCCGCTTGAAGCAATGAACCATCACCACCTACGACAATCACCAAATCTGTAACTTCACCCAATAAAGCTCGACTGACCGTTTGCGAATTTTTATAAGGGACCAATTTAGCGGTTTCTGAATCAAAAACTGGATGCAAACCTAAACTAATCAAATGGTCATGAATTAGACTTAAAGTCTCAACCACAGATGATTTATCTGGTCGTCCAATTAATCCAATATTACGAAATGACTTTGCTGAAAGTTGCACGTATGCTACGGCTCCAGATGAATTGTTGAGTATCATATCATCATCATTCTGTGACTTACATATTTCAAGCCTGCTTCATGTTATGAATTTCACGAATAATTTCACATTTCCCCAACTTAAAATCTTAATTTTCTCCTTAATATTGAATTAGATAAATCATTACATTTATCTAAAAAAGGCATAAATTCACAGTTTAATTATTGCAAATTATAAAAAAGCTTCGCATGATGAGCGCAATAAAACAGGGTTTTGCTTTTTGATCTATGAAGTTTGAACGTGGTATTGGCTTAATTGCATTGATTTTCTCAGTGCTGGTGATTTCTGCATTTGTAGCTTTTAGTATTTATCTAATCCGTTTAGATAATATTATTCGCGATAAATTTGAAGGCAATCGTTGGGATATTCCAGCGAAAGTATATGCACGTCCCTTGGAAGTTTATGCTAATGCACCCGTTGAGCAACAAAGCTTCATTCAAGAGCTAAGTCTGTTGGGTTATAAAAACGCTGAAGACTATACCAAGCCAGGTAATTTTTTGGTTCAAGGTAATACCATTTATGTCCACACGCGTGGTTTCGATTTTGGTGATAGTGTAGAACCAGAACAAATCCTCCAAGTCAGTTTTGGCGCTAGTCAAATTTCAGAGATTAAAGCAACAAAACCATCGAGTACGGGGATTGCCCGTCTAGAACCAATGTTAGTTGGGGGAATCTACCCTCAACACAACGAAGACCGTGTTCTCATTAAACTCAATCGTGTTCCTAAACCTTTAATTCAAGCGCTTATTGCCACTGAAGACCGTAACTTCTATCACCATCACGGCGTCTCGTTTCGTGGTACAGCACGCGCAGTTGTAAGCAACGTTACTGGTGGTAAGCGTCAAGGTGGTTCTACACTCACGCAGCAATTGGTTAAAAACTTTTATTTGACCCCTGAACGTACAATCAAACGTAAAGTGAATGAAGCCTTTATGGCTTTGTTGCTTGAGTTTCATTATGACAAAGATGAAATTCTGGAAGCATATTTGAATGAAGTTAATTTAGGACAAAATGGTAATTACTCGATCAATGGCTATGGTTTAGCGTCTCAATTTTATTTTGGTTTACCACTTAGAGAATTGAGTGTAGCGCAACAGGCTTTCCTTGTTGGACTCGTTCAAGGTCCTAGCTTATACAATCCTTGGAGAAATCCTGAAAGTGCATTAAAACGCCGTAATGTTGTTCTAAACAATATGTTAGTCATGGGATATTTGACTGAAGATCAATATGAAACTGAGTCAGCTAAACCTTTAAACGTGATTAAAAAACCGACTTTAGGTCCAGCTCGCTTCCCTGATTTCCTAGACATCGTACGTCGTCAACTCAAAACAGAATACCAAGAAAGCGATTTAACGAAACAAGGTCTTCGAATTTTCACAACATTAGATCCAATCGCACAAATCAAAGTACAAAAATCATTTACAGATTCAGTATCAAGACTGTCTAAGGCCAATCCTGCACGCTTGAAAGAGCTTCAAGGCGCGGTATTAGTTTCTCACCCTGAAAATGGTGAATTGATTGCGGCCGTAGGTTCAGTATCTGACTTCACAGGTTTTAACCGCGCAGTTGATGCAAAACGTCAGGTAGGCTCATTATTAAAACCTGTTATTTTCCTAACTGCTTTGGAATCTGGTCGTTATAACTGGGCGACGGCAATCGAAGACTCGCCAATTAGTGTGCCAGTCGATCGCAATCAGACTTGGACCCCAAAAAATTATAGCGGAACTTCGTATGGTTACGTCCCAATGGTTCAAGCTTTAGCCAATTCATATAACCTATCTACAGTTCGCTTGGGACAAGAATTTGGACTTTCTTCATTTACCAATCATTTAATGAAGTTTGGCGTGACTTCACCTATTCCAAATTACCCATCGATTTTCTTAGGGGCTGTTGAAATGTCGCCTATGGAAATCATGAATATTTATGGCAACTTTGCAACTGGAGGGTTTAAATATCCTACAAAATCTATCCGAACAGTTGTTGATACCAATGGTCAGCTCATTAATCGCTACAGTTTAAATGTTCAACAAACGATCGACCCATCGGCTGCTTATATTTTAAATTACGGATTACAACGTGTGATGTCGGCAGGTACAGGACGTGCTGCATATAACGGCCTCGCTCCGAATCTAAATCTAGCGGGTAAATCAGGTACGACCAATGATACAAGGGACTCGTGGTTCGCGGGGTATTCAGGTAATCATTTGGCAGTTGTCTGGCTTGGATTAGATGACAATAAAGTCACAGGCTTAACGGGCTCATCTGGCGCTTTACCCGTGTGGACCAACGTAATGAAGCAACTGAAGCAAAAACCTGTCAATTTACGTCAACCTGATGAAGTACAGTGGCATTGGATTGACTCAAATAGCGGCGAGCTTTCAGCACAAGGTTGTCAAGGTGCGCTCTATGTACCGATACTTAAATATACTGTTCCTCGTCGCGCAACAGCATGTGGCTTACCACACTACCAAGTAGAGCCGACTTACGTTCCTGAAACGAATGCAGAAGAAATTCCAGCAGAAGACAGCATCGACCAATATATTCGTGAGAGCGAAACAGAAATGGAACGGGATTTAAATACGAATGCCACTCGAGTACTTTCGAGTGGAAGTTATAATCCTTGAAATAAGTTTAGGAGGAGTTAAGGTTAATGACAAAACTGAATTTTAGCGTACTATTCGCCAGCATATTACTCTTAGGCGGTTGCCAAACTTTAACCTCCTCTCGAAACTCACAACCGTCTCAGAAACCCAAACAAGCTGAGACTAAAACAACACCATCTCAAAAAGATGCCGATGGTATTAAAATTACGCCTTATGATCGACCCGAGATTAAACGGGAACAATTACAAATTGTTATTCCTGAACAGAAAAGCTCAACTCAAAAATTCGATGATGGCCGCCAACTTCCCGCATTTAAAAACTTAATGCAACAAACCCATCATGCATTTCGTCAAGCAAAATGGAGTGAAGCTGAAAAAGCCGCACTCCAAGCACAAAGACTTGCCCCTCAATCTGCAGAGACCTATATGTATCTCGCGATGATAGCCAACCAAAAAAATGAAGCAAAAAATGCTGAATCATTGGCAAAACGAGGTCTCAGTTATGCTCAAACAGCAACGATGAAACGACAACTTTGGCAAATTATTTTGAAATCAGGTCAACTCCAAAAAAATCATAAACTTATTCAAGAAGCACAAAACCAAATCAAGAAATTTTGATGTAAGCATGAGTTTTGCTTTTTTAATGCCTTTAAAAATCACGAATACCAGCAATTCCATAAGCTCCATGTTGTATGGCCTGATCTAATAACTCAGGCTTCATACCGCCTAGCGCATAAACCGGTATATGAATATCTTTTGATAACAATTCAAACTGCGTCCAACCTAAGGGTGCTTGCTGAGGATGCGATGTAGTACACAGTACTGGACTTAAAAATATTGCATCAAAACCTAATGCTATAGCTCGACTGACACTAGAATGGTCATGACAGGATGCGATGCGTTTAATGCCCTTCCATTCCTCCATAAATGAATCAGAATTTAATTGCATCAACTGATCATGTTTAAATTGTACGGCAAATACTTTTTTCTGATTTGATTCTGATAATCCCATCCACACATCACGATTGATAATGAGCTGATCCAGTTGATTATACTGGTTGAGTTGCAGCGCAAAATCTAAAGCATTTTCAGTTCTCAAATAGCTAACTTGATTATGATCAATGGTTGTATCGATACGATCTATATTTTTTATTGCAATTTTATTCGGCCAGAGTAGTCGTTTAACAATGGCATCATTGGCTTTAGGAAAGTTCAAAATGCTTAGTGCTGAACGATCGTGCCATGTCCAAGGACTTTCAATATGATCTAGTAGAGACTGATCTACATAAGCCTGATAAATGTGCAATTTTACGATTAGATCTTCATATTCATGCGTAATAATATCGAATAAATAGACATGATCTAGAAAAATTCCCACCTCTTCTTGAACTTCACGCTTGCAAGCTTGTTCAGGAGTTTCACCTAACTCCACTTTTCCTCCAGGAAACTCAGCTTTATCCCCCTGATGTAAAGAGACTTCTCTCCATCCTACAAGAACTTGATTTTTGTGGAATAACAACGCTATAGAAACATTAAGAGTTTTTTTTGACATGATTATCTTTCAAAAAATGAGTGCTTAATTGTAAGCATTTTATGTTTTTTTATAAATGAGAAAAATTATCGTTGACAGCCCTATTCGATAATGATTATCATTTAAATCGTTCACCACATACCACGGAGTCCAAGGAATGAACGCACCATTTAGCTTATTCACACGTAATAACGAAAACCACCAAGCATTACCAATGCTTCACTCAAATAATCTATTTGCTCTAGGCAGAGAAATTCGCATCATGCATGCAGGAGAAGAATATCGCCTTCGTCTCACACGAAATAATCGACTCATTTTGACAAAATAAAAATTCTAAAATTTGATAATAATAATCGTGGAACTAAGCAGTATTAATCAGCGCATACTGCTTCTTTAATTTTATTTCTTCAAATTTATTGATAATTAATTTTAATGAAATTTAATTTCAACTTTTAACCCACCTAACTCCGATTTCTTAAATACAATCTCGGCTTGATGTAGTTCGACAATTTTACGGCAAATTGATAATCCTAATCCTGAGCCCGATGTACGTGTGCCTAACTTACGATAAAATCTTTCTCCCAGCCGATCAATTACTGTTTGCTCAATGCCGTGACCTTCATTTTCAATCACAAATAGAATTTCATTATTATTTTGTTTGATTAAAATATCAACGATTCCATTCTGTGGCGTATAGCGGATTGCATTATCGACTAAATTTCGAATGCAGCTAAACATTAACTCAGGATTTGCCTTAATCGCATGATTTCCTAACTCAGTTTTAAACTGAATATTTTTTTCTTGGCTCAAAGGTTGTACTGAATGTAAAACCTCTTTCGTCAAACGGTCTAAATCTATGGACTGTATCGGTACATCTTGCGTTGAAGACGGATCAAGTCTGGCCAACAAAAGTAAATTTTCTAAAATATTTGAGCCCCTACTCACATCTTTTAGAATCTGCTCTAAGTCTTGTGACAAATCCTCATGATCAGACTGGTATTTTCGTTTTAAAAGTTGTAACCGCATTTGAATCGCAGAAAGTGGCGACCTTAATTCATGGGATGCATCAGCTGTAAAACGTTGTTCCGCAGTAATTGCCCGATCTAAACGCTCCATCATTTGGTTTATTTGACTCACAATAGGTTGCAGTTCTTTTAGTTCTGGTTTTGAAGGTGTAATCGGTGATAAATCCTTAACAGTCTTTTGGGAAATTAATTTTGAAAGTTGGTGAATAGATCTAAACTGACGTCGTATAATAAAGTGTAGAATAAACCATTGAATGCCCCATAAAATAATGAGAACACCACCGTAGCCCAGCAAACTTTTGAATAACTGATCAACACGCGCTGACATGGGTTGAAGCATAGTTAGAATTTGCTGATCACTTTGCTCACTGTAATAACGAAATAATCGTCCTTCTAGCCAAACAAAACCAAAGTGATCATTCTGAAAAAACACCTTGGAACCAATTTGATTGAAAGCAAGGTCTTGGGATTCAATCAAAATAAGTTCATCGAGCTTTAATTCATATTTGATATCAAATTGTTCACTTAAATCATCTAACTCATTTCCCACATGACTTGAAATATCACTGACCAAAATCAAATCGGCGATTTCATCCATCATATTGTCATGGGTCTGCATGTTTTGGTAAAGCGAGATCACCAATAAAAGAATTAATGCGATAACGCCCGCCAACATCGAACTGAGCATTGAAGACTTAACAAGACGATTTTGTAAAGAAATAGGGTGCTGATGCAACGCTGTTCTACCTTAAGCCTGATCTAAATTCATTCTATAACCTAATCCGCGAATCGTTTTAATCATGGTTGAGCCTATTTTTTTCCGAATCTGATAAATAAAAACTTCAACTGCATTACTTTCAATTTCATCACCCCAAGCATATAAGGACTCTTCTAGTTGTTCACGTGTTACAACACGTTCAGGATGTTGCATCAACTTATATAAAATTTGGTACTCTTTCGCTGTGAGATTGACAATTTCTGAATTCAATTTAACAACTTTGGTTTGGGGGTCCAAACTCACGGATCCATACATTAGGATTTGAGACGTGCCTTTGTGCTGAGTACGTAATTGTGCTCTCACTCTCGCCGAGAGCTCATCTAAACTGAATGGTTTAACTAGATAATCATTAGCCCCCAAATCAAGTCCTCCAACACGATCTTGGATACTGTCTTGGGCTGTAATAAAAATAACTGGTGTATTGTGTTGGTGTTTTCTTAAATGTGTCAGAATGTCATCACCAGTTGCTTTCGGTAATCCACGATCAAGTAATAAACAATCATATTGATGCTGCTCAATTGCTAATATCGCATGATCTCCACGCTCGACCCAATCAACACTATATCCATCCATTTCTAACCAAGCTTTGATACTTTCAGCTTGTGACACATCATCTTCTGCTAACAATATACGCATGTCTCTCTTCACTAAGCCACAATTCATTCACTATAAAGTTTTTCAAAAAAAGATGCATAAAAAAACCACATTTCTGGAGAATGTGGTTTTTTTGGTTTGAGTACTTAAAAGCCATAAATCAAATACTCAATTCAGTAGATAGCTCATTAAAATTGAACTTGATCTACATCAATTTCTACACGCTTAGCAGGCTTATAATCAATATCCACTTCACCAATTAATACAACAGGTGTTTTTGCAGAGATTGGTTTACCTTGCCAAAGTTCATCATCAATATCCACAGTGATCACACCCGTGCTATCGCGGAATTGATATTTTTCATCACCAGTTGCCTTAACAATATAGCCTTTTAATTTCACTGGGGTATCATCTTTGGCAGTTAAAGCACTTTTAACAGTCGTAATTGCTTGTGGTGCAATGGCTGCATGATTAACAGCACTTTGGTTCACTGCCGTATTAGCCATTGCGAATGTAGTTGCACCGACTAAAACTGTCGCGATTAAAGCTTGATTTAACACTTTCATTTTCTATACCTTTTCAAGTGATGTTTGTTTCGATGAAGCTATTAAAACAAACAAAGCTGAAGCGAATCTTAAGAAATATGAATATTTATTAATCTTTGACAATTAACTTAGTGGTACGACTCTTAGCACCTCTTCTAATGTCGTTACCCCTTCAAGGACTTTTCGAGCACCCGCAATACGCAACGGCTCTACACCTTCTTTTTTTGCGTGAGCACGTAATTCATCTAAATTAAGATTAGCACTGATTTTTTGTTTTGTTTCTAGAGACACAGGCATAAATTCATATATACCCACCCGCCCCTTATACCCTGTGTGACGACAATGTTCACAGCCTTTGGCATGATACACTTGAGCAGGCATCTTTACTAAATACCCATAGGTCAGATGCTCCCATTCTTGAGCATTAATTTCCCGTTTTTCTTTACAATGAGAACATAATTTTCTGACTAACCTTTGCGCCAATACCCCTAAGATTGTTGCCGCTGTTAAAAATGGCTGCACCCCTAGATCATGTAAACGAGTCAAGCTTGAAGGTGCATCATTTGTATGAAGTGTTGAAAGTACGAGATGACCTGTTAATGCAGCTTGAATCGCCATATTCGCTGTATCTTGGTCTCGGATTTCCCCTACCATGATAATGTCTGGATCTTGGCGCATGAGGGCACGTACACCATCGGCAAAATGAAGATCAATTGCAGGGTTTACCTGCATCTGATTAAAGCTCGGCTCTATCATCTCGATAGGATCTTCAATCGTACAAACATTTAATTGCTCAGTCGCAAGTTGTTTCATTGATGAATACAGGGTTGTGGTTTTACCTGAACCAGTTGGACCTGTCACTAAAATGATGCCGTGACTATTTTTGGTAATGGCATTCCATTGTTCTAGCAGTTTTCCTTCAAAACCCAGTTGTTGGAAACTCCTCACTAATACTTCAGGATCAAAAATTCGCATTACCATTTTTTCGCCTGCTGCAGTAGGCAGAGTTGATAAACGCAGTTCAGTTTCTTGGCCCTTAGGTGTACGCGTTTTTAATCGCCCATCCTGAGGACGTCGTTTTTCTGCAACGTTCATACGACCCAGAATTTTAATACGCGAAATTACTGCCGTGAGTGTATTGCTTGGCATATTATAAATCGTGTGCAGCACACCATCGATACGAAATCTAACACGTCCTTTCTCCGTACGAGGCTCAAGATGAATATCACTCGCACCCTGTTCAAAGGCAAATTGAAGCAACCAGTCGACTAATTTTACGATGTGCTGATCGTTGGCATCAGGATTTTGACTATCACCCAATTGTAAAAGGGATTCAACTCCCCGGCTCTGTCGGTCGTAAGCACCTGAATGTTGAGAGGAGTTTACTGCTCGGCTCACTTGATAATATTCAATCAAGTAACGTTGTAACTGCTCTGGATTCAATAGAACCTTAACAATTTTTTTAGGACTTAAGCTCTTTTCTAAATTCTTGACCCAATCATCCAAGAATGGTTGATCTGTACCAATTAAGATCTGTTCAGGATGCACTTCCACAGCAAGAATTTTATTTTTGAATGCATATTCTTGTGACATGACCTGAGTCAGTGCCGCAACATCCGCTTTCAGCGGATCGATCACATAATATTGGAGTTGTGTTTTTAATGCTAACCACTCACATAAGCGTTGCAGTGTTAACTTATGTTGAGTTTGAACTTGATCTACCAATTCAAAATGTGCAATCCACTGCAATGGATGCCATTTAAATTGATCTTTTTGACGGTGTCGGGTTTGTATGAGCAACTTATCTCGCTCTAAAATACGACCATCTTTTAGTAGTTGTTCTAAACACCATGTTGTATCAATTTCAAAATTAAAATTCATTCAAATTGCCCCATTCCTTGAGCCCAACTATACCAAATTCTTTATTCAACATTAGCCTTTAGCCTATTCAGAATTTACAATTTAATTCATTAGATCAAATTCAGCTTTAAATACATCAGTCCAACAATTTATTCGTTTGCACAAAGTTCCAGTGCAACGATCTCAACCTCAGTATCCACTTTAAATTTGACATTTAAGGGGCCGAAACTTAGCCCATAAATTCGCTCAGGATCATTTTGATAAGATGGTCTTGGATCAAATGATAGAACTTGCTCCAATTCCTTGATTAAACTTTCAGCGACACATTTTTGATCCAACAGTGCATTTCGTTGAATTTCAGCAGTTTTTGACCAAATAACAACTTTTTGAATTGGCTTATCCTGTGCATAACCACTCGTCGCCTCAACGACGGCATCAGAATATTGAATATATGGTTTGATATCGATAACGGGTGTTCCATCTAGTAAATCACTGCCTGACACATACAGCCTCAAAGAATCACCTTCTTTAAAAAGTTTTTTGAATTGAACGACTGACATGCCGATAGGTGCTGGACGGTACATGCTTCTTGTCGCAAAGACTCCCACTTTTTTATTTCCACCTAAACGTGGTGGTCTGACTTGAGGCTTAAATTTTTGATTATCTTGATTTTTATTATCGTGAAACTGCCAAATCAGCCATAAGTGACTGAAATCATGTATACCTTCAAAAGCCAGTTCATCATTATATGGCGCTAATAGTTCAATATAACTTTCAACATTTACTAAATTTGGCTGACGTGGAATACCAAACTTTTCTTTGTAGGGAGATCTCATTATACCAATCACAGGTAAAGTCAGCTCATTCATAATCACTTTTTTTGATAAGCTCAATTAAATATATTCAGTTTATCGAGAATGGTTTTAGTTTAGAATAGCAAGCTGTTCTAATTTGATAATTTATTGAGACCTTTAATGGCTGCTTTTAACGTCGAAAAGATTACTCACGTACACCACTGGAATGACACATTATTCAGTTTTAAAACGACTCGCGATACAGCATTGCGTTTTAAAAATGGTCAATTTGTGATGATTGGTTTAGAAGTCAATGGCAAGCCTTTAATGCGTGCATATTCGATTGCTAGCGCGAACTATGAAGAAGAACTTGAGTTTTTCTCTATTAAAGTTCCAGATGGTCCTTTGACATCAATCCTACAAAAAGTAAAAGTTGGTGATGAAATTTTAGTTTCTAAAAAACCGACTGGTACACTTGTTCTTGATGATTTAAATCCTGGTAAAAACTTGTATCTTTTATCATCAGGTACTGGTTTAGCTCCTTTCCTTTCGACTATCCGTGATCCAGAAACTTATGAGCGTTTTGAGAAAATCATCGTTGTACACGGTACACGCTATATCTCAGAACTGGCGTATCAAGACCTTATTCAAAATGAAATTCCAAACCATGAGTTCTTTGGGGAACTTGGTGCGAAAGAAAAGTTAATTTATTACCCAACAGTTACACGTGAAGACTTCCATACTCAAGGTCGTGTTACAACTGCGATTGAAACTGGTGCTCTTTTCGAGAAAATTGGCTTACCTCGTTTTAATCCTGAAACTGACCGTGCAATGTTATGTGGTTCTCCTGCATTCCTCGACGATGTAGCTGCACTTCTTGATCAACATGGCCTAAAAGAATCTCCACGTATGGGTGTTCTTGGTGATTATGTGATTGAACGTGCTTTTGTTGAAAAATAAAATTACGTACAATAAAAAACCGAGCTTTTTTGCTCGGTTTTTTTTATTGAGTGTTATATTTACCCTATTATTTAAATCGATTTTATCTTGATTTAACTCTGTAGCAACTTTATTCAGCAATGTTGAACTAGAAGCAATATCGTCATTTCAAATATTCAACATTCACAGTAATCACTAACACTTAGTTTCTAATGTATTAACTTTAATACTAGTAAACAATAGGGTTCTTTCATAAATCATTTTTTACTCAGTTCTAAATTATAAATCCCTGCGATTAAACTGAATCTTAATCCCAATCTTTTGCCTCGATTACGGTATCGCTCAGCAAGGATTTTGAAGGTCTTCAAAGTCCCAAATACATGCTCAATCCCAATTCTTCTTTTATTGATTTCTTGATTGTAAACTTTTAGCTCAGGTTCTAGTTTACAGTGCTTTTTTGCTTTTAATGGCAATAGACTATTTGGATACACCGTATAAATCCTTTGATAGCCTTTATCTGCAAGGATAAAAGACCCTTTAGGAATTTGATTCAGGTTGCGTTTGAAGAGCTCGAAATCATGTACTGCACCACGACTCGTACATAAACTCAGAATTTGCTGAGTCTTAGAGTGGATGATGGCTTGTACTTTGAAAGTATGAGCTTTCTTCTTACCACTATAGCTTTTCTTCTGTTTTTTTAGGTCTTTGTATTGGAATTTCTGTGGCATCTACGATCACCACATTCCAGTCGATACCTTCACCTTCAGGCAAACTCTTGGGTAAGTTAAATAGATTGGACTTGATCAGGCAATCCTCTACGTGGCGGACGATTCTTGAAGCAGTAGGCTCTGACACACCATAACTCGTTGCGACATGAAACAATGTTCGATATTCACGCCAATAACTTAAGCACAGAAGGATTTGATCTTCTACACTTAACTTAGATGGTCTACCTTTAGCAGGTACAAGCATATTTAGCTGTTCAGCCATTAAATCAAAGGTTGACCATGAGATGCCTGTATATCGTTTAAACTGTGTTTCAGAAAGCTTCTTTGAGTCGATGTATTTCATTCGCAAATTATGCATGAATATTTAAAATTATTCGGTACAAATAATCAGCAAGGGGTAGATCGTTTTTTGATTTATGAAAGAGATCTATTATCCTAAATTTATTATTTAAAAAGCTATAAATTTGAACATATCTTTTTATTAGCAGTAAAAGCAACTAATTTATTATTTTTTTCATCTTGATATTCATACTCATACTGAACATCATTTCCTATCTCATCTTTTAATTGATTACATATTTATTTTAAAGAATAATTTATCGATTCCTCATAGAAAGATGGATTCCATTCTATTTTTGATGTATCAACAATATAAACATATTTAAATTTAAATTTGTTGTATTCAACTTTAACCCAGGTAGTACTATTTCCCACATCTAAAGGTAATTTTTCACGTTCCTCATTAGCAACAGATCTTAATTTTTTGTCTAACACCTCATTTCTTTTGTTATTATCATAGTTAAAAGCGAATACTGAAAATGGAATAGCTAAAATCACTGTAATAAGTGAAAGATACCTTTTTTATCCATAATAATATCTCAAATAAACTCTTTTATGTCAGATTAAAATTTTGAATTTCTTACACCAAACAGAATCATAAAAACTAAACTTAAGAATGCACTAGTAGATAAACATAAAAATAGTTGATCGTGAACGCCCTAACTCCCTAGCATGGCTAGTGATTGAACTCCCACTTTTCAAAGTGGTATAAATTTCGTATCTTTCGTTTTGAGAAAGTTGGGAATATTTCTTCATTGTGTACTTTCCAATTGCGAGTTGAAAAAGTCTAAGATGCTATGAATACACCTAATTTTTCAACTAATTACAAATGTGTCGCACTTGTGATTTGAATCTACGTTGTTAAATACGCCTATAAATACAGCATTATGCAACGAAGCCTTTCTATAATATCTTATAAATTTTCATAGAGATATATACTATCTCTACCAGTATCTGTAGCTATGGTTTTCTTGATAGTTAGCAAAAAATTTTGGCATGCTTCCACTTCACTAAAAGTTTCTAAAAAAATTCTTCTCTCCCCCCTTTCACTATAATAAATCACCCAAATATTTTCAAATGTAATACAGATTGAATCCTCTTTATCTTTACCAATCGAATAATACTTTTTAGGTATTCTTTTTTCGTGTAAATATTTTTCTAGCTGAGTATATTTCACAATTTTTTTACTATCACTAGAAAGTTCCATATTTTCATCAATATCAATTCTTTCTTCTTTCGTTAACCTACCAATAAGATAACTTTTTCTTAACAAATCTATTATTTTACTCATAGTTTAAACCTTTAAGTATATTAATGTGAATATTGCCCAAAATGACATTCTTTAGGATTCTGGATGCTATAATCCAAGTCTTGACACTTACTAATTGATGTAGGTGTAAGCAAAAGGGTAACAGTACCAACACGACCTACTACATTTAGAGCTTTTGAAGCTATATTACCTAATTGTAAAGGTTTAACCTCTTTTAAATGACCTTCTTTAATTAATTCACCTACCGACTTTGGAAGTTTATACTGTGTTCCTCCACCAGGTTGATTAAACCAAGGAGCAATTTTAGCCTTCTCAACCCCTTTTATATCCTTCAATATTTTATATTTATGGAAGTTTTTTGGGCTTCTATCAGTGTTTGGCGGTAAACTCCTTTGCTCAAATGCAGTACCACATTTACCAGTATAACAACCACGCTCACTACCAAATCTATCTATATATCGTGATTTGTACCATTTACTTCCTTTGAGTGTATAATCTTTTACTTCTGTTCCTTTTACCGCCCCATTATTTGGAGGCCATTTAATATCCTCTAATCCCAACGGATCCACCCACTGATTCGGATCACTTACATAAGCTGAAGTATTAATACCACCAAACAACCCTATTGGGTCCTTACTGATATAACGTGCACTAAATGGTTCGTAATATCTGTAACGGTTGTAATGTAATCCTGTTTCCTCATCGTAATATTGCCCTTGGAAACGGATATCACTTTGTTCTAATGGGTTCTCTTGGTGCTTCACTTTGATCTGTTGTGTTTGTCCCCATGTATTCAGCGTTAACTCCCAAATACATTCGCCTTGTTCATTACTTAAGGCTTGAGGTGTTCCAACTTGGTCACAATGGTAGAACGCAATCCGTTCTAACTCCGTTCTATTTTTTCTTGTATCCGTTCGCCAAACAGGGTCTTTATGAATTGAGTATGGCTCTGTTTTAAACCTTTCGTAATTCGGTGTTTCTATCAATTTAATGAAACTTTGATAACCTGCTTGTAATAGCGGTACAAAGCTATTCGGCTCATAGATATAGTGTTTGGTATAGCTCTGATCTGTATTGTTTATATCTGTTGGATTTGAACTGATTTTTGATTCCCAGATCATTAAATCACCATCCCAACCAAATAAGGTCAGGCTGTTATTTGATTTATTTGCTTTATAGAGGCGTCGTCCAAAGACATCGTAGCCGTATTCAATAATTTGCCCGTTGTGGTCGCTTTCGATTAAGCGATTTAAGTTGTCCCACTTCAGTTTCAACTGTTGATCTGCCTGCTGGGTTTCAATCACATTACCTTGGGCATCGTATTTGTAGTGTTTGCCTTGATAGTGTTTCACCAAGTTGTTTTTGATTTCTGCACTTTGGGTTGCAACTGGATCTATTAAGTTGCCCGCTGGGTCAAAATGGTAACGTTCAGTTTGCTTTGAGCTTTGCGCTTGTATTAAGCGACCAATCGCATCGTATTGATAACTAAGTTTACCTTTTTGACTATCTTGAACTTGAGTCAACAAATAGTTGGCATCATAAGTGTATTGGCGTTGTGTCTGATGTTGTGTTCGATCTGCTGTTTCTTGTTCTGCGTGTATATGCTGTGCAATCAGCAATCCAACGTCATTATATTGGTTGCTTTGGCTTAAACCATTGGCAAGGTAACGTTCTGTTTCTCGGTGTAGGTCATCACGTTTAAAACCCACCATGTCTTGTTTATTCAGAGCAATACCATAGATGTGTCCTGATCCATAAGTTAAGTGGCTAATTTCCTGACCATCCGGACGAACAGTTTTGATGAGATTGCCGAGTTCATCGTATTCATAGCGTAGTACTGCAGTCATTGGTTTCAGATTTGGCACTTGGTAGTGTTGGTGTTCTCTAACCAATTGTCCTATCGCATTATGGTAGAAGTCGTTTTGGCTCTGTTGGTTCTTTGCTTGAATTAACTGGCTATTCAGATTGTAAGTAAACTCTTCTGTTTGGTGTTGTTTGCTTTCGCGGTGGATGTAGGTTTTTGACGCAATTTGTCCGTCTTCATAGTAGCCAAATTGTGTGATGATATTCGGTTGTTGAATGTGGCTAAGTCGACCAAGCTCATCGTAACTATAGTGTTTTTCTTCACCATCAAAGGCTTGTTCTCGTGTAAGATAACCATAACTGTTGTATTCGAATACATATTCTGCATGGTTTTGGTTGATAAGTTTCTGAATACGCCCTTGTTTATCCCACTGATAGGCAATTTGGTGTTTGTTGGCATCAAGGCGTTTTTCTAATAGACCCACTGCATTGTAGTGGTATTGAGTCACCTGTCCTTTGGTATCAATGTGTTTGAGAAGGCGCCCTTCTTGGTCATGTTCAAAGTGTTCTTTTTGTCCATCTGGATAGATGATGGATTTAAGTTGTCCTTTGTCTATACCTTGATCACTATAGATGTATTGCACACCTGTTTGATCTGCGGCTTGTTGTTGCTTAAGTAGCCCTTCCTCATCATATTGCCAAGCACTTTCTTTACCCGAACAATCGGTATAGGAGATCATTTGTCCAAGGTCGTTGTATTGGATTTTTTTAACACCACCTTTGGCATCAGTAATTTCAATCAATTGACCTTCGGCATTGTAATTATATTGTGTTGTGTGACCCAATGGATTGATTTCTTTGGTCATCAAGCCATCTGCATTGTATTCGCGTTTCCAAATATGACCTTCAGGATCTTTTATTTCTGTTAGATTTTTATGTTCATCATAAGCAAATCGAATCACTCCGCCATTTGGTTGAATGATTTTACTCAGCTGACCTTCTTCATTATATTGCTGTTGAGTTTCACGACCACTGTAATCAATCTCTCGGGTGATGCGTTTTTGTTGATCACGTGAATACCATTTTTCACGACCATCTGCTAATCGAATACGATAAGTAAAACCATCTAAATCAAAGTAGTAATAAGTCGGCACGTTGTAAGCATCATACACAGCAACTTGGCGCAGACGAGGATGCCATTTTAAAGTTGTTTTAAAGCTTCCATCATCCGCCCATTCTTCAATGGCTTTTGCATTTGGTTCATTCGAATCATAACGAATATTTTGACCACGACCTGATCGATCGGTATAACGTGTTAATTGATGATACGCATTGTATGAATACTGACGAGCGTGACCATTCTCATCATATGCTTCTACTAAATTTCCGTCATGATCGTACCCATAACGAGCAAGTGGTTGTTCTTGATCATCCACAAATATAGCAATAATTTTTGCTTGATCATTGTACGCAAATTTCAAAATTTGCTGAGTCTTCTTAAAATTAAAATGGACGGTTTGTAAATAAGCTTTGCCATTTAGCAAGATATAACGAAGATCGACTTGTTCTTGAGTTGATGAATTTCTCTCTTGCGTAAGCTGATAACTTTGACCTTGATCGAATGTACTAAATTGATAATCCCATTCTGTTCCAAAATTTAGGACTAATTCACCCTGTTCATTTAGACGCGTTGTAATACCTTGGATTGGAACTTCATAGGATTCACTCATAATGATCGATGGCAATTGTTGTTTTCTGCCTTTCGCATCAATAAACAAATAACCCTGTTCATTTGGAACAATCAAATTAGAAAAAGGCGTTAACCAACGAGCACCCAAAGCACCGTTATCGAATTCCCACATTTGGGAGTTATAAAGTCGATTGAATACTAATCCCAGCTTAGGTAGGCTGAAGTCTACATGGGAAACTCGTTCAGCACCTATAGAATAGCTAATACTATGAGCAGTATTGGTTTCAGCACTTGTTGTTGGTTCAGCTGGATTCAAACATGGAGGATCCATTAATGCATCTGCTTGCAAACTGACAAATTCAAGGATATCGCCATCAGTTTGACGCTCAAATTCACCAGTTTGATTAATCGGAACACTGACATTACCCTTATTTTGATTATCTTGAATAGCCTTAAGTGTTTGTTGAATGAGCCAACCAAGACTGTATTGCAAGCTTGGGTTTGTCTGATTCTGCAAATCGTTACTAATCGAACTAATCGCCTCTACAAGTAAAGTTTCAAAATGACTTGGAGTTGCTTCAATTTTAGGCGTTAAATCTGCTTGAGGCTCAACACTGAGTAAATCTATTAATGGTATTGCCCAATTTTGAAATTGTAAATTTGGATCTCTTTTTTCAGCTGATGCGCTCGATGTTATTTCCGTTACAACAGACGATAATGAAGATGATTGAAGAGATTTTAGAATCTGAACAGCCAAGGCATTTGCATTCGTTAATAAGTCCGCTAATTTAGCTTGTGTCTCTTTTAGATAGGTCTCTAAATTACCTGCCATTCTTGCATTAAGATGTAATTCCATACGTCGAATGTCAGTTGACTTAATTTTACCATTTTCAGGATATAGACATTCAGCCATTAATCCTAAAATAGGACGTAAACCCATCCTTGCATGTGCTTCATGTTTAGGCTCTGCAAACAATCCAATTAAATTCGCACCAAGCAAAGCATTTCGTTGTATTGAAAGCACTTCTGTTTGAGGAGACATTGCATACAACAATAAATCAAGCACACTTCCACTTAAAGCATATATATTAGCTACAGTAGTTATATTGGCATTTGCTT
This sequence comes from Acinetobacter sp. ANC_7512, assembly GCF_056779935.1. NCBI lineage: Bacteria > Pseudomonadati > Pseudomonadota > Gammaproteobacteria > Moraxellales > Moraxellaceae > Acinetobacter > Acinetobacter sp. ANC_7512. The sequence goes on from NZ_JBWYIX010000005.1 coordinate 198,616, forward strand.
TGACTTTAAGTAATGATGTTTGCCCACCGACCACAAGGAAATTTTCAATTTGATTAGCAATAACTTGTAGGTCAGCTACACTACCCATACTGTCTAAATTAAATACAGCAAGTTCAACACTCGATTGTGCATTATTAGAAACTTGTTCGTTTTCAGTTGCCATGACTAACCTATATATTTTTAATCTTTTAAGTTTTTCGCGTTATATTGTTCTAAATCAGGACGATCATTACTCGTTTTTAATCGAGTTGTTTCCGTATATTTAATGCCGCCAGATTGATAATATTTTTGTGAAATAAACTGATCATCTGCTGATGTTGAATTCTTTGTACTCACGTCTACTTTATTCACTTGTATAGGTTTATTAACTTCAACAATCTTTTGATTTGTTAACAATGGAGCTGGATTCGATTTCGTACTGATTCTTGTCGTTTCTGTATACGTTAATCCGCCAGATTGATAATATTTCTGTGCAATGTAGTCGTCAGTTACAATGACCTTTTCAGATTGATTCGGAATATTTTCCTGATCCAATGCTGTATCAAAATTTGTATTTGGCATAAACCCAGTTGAATTCATAAAATTCGGAATCAACTTCCATGTGGCCTGCTGAGTTATAAAATCAACGCCTTGCGTACGAATCATATCTAGTGATTGAGAAGGATTTACTGCCATTTGGCTTATAGTCTTCAATTGATTAGGACTTAAACCTAAATTTAATTTTTCAGAAATTCCACCTAATGTAGAAGTTGCCACTTGATTTTTGAGTTGCCCAACAGTTTGGTCTGCTAGACCTTTTAAAGCATTCTTGCCTATATCCTTTAAATTCATACTATCAAGTTGAGTCAAATTATTTTTAACTTGAGCCATTAAATTCTGACCCAGCTGATTTAAGCTCGAGTTCACAAAATTAGATGTACCAGGAATTACTGCATCTGCCCAATCATAACTTCGCGAAAAATGACTTGATAATGCCCAAGGACTTCGCTCATCTTTATCAAAAATGACTTGTGCACCACCAGGAGCAATTCCTGTTACTTGAGCAAAACCATTCGCATCTAATTTCCCTGTTATTGTCTTACCAAGAGAGTCAATAACTTTATATCCAGCTCCTTTAAAGAATTCACTTCCACCATAACTTCTTAAAAGATTCAATGCGCCTTTTAACGGTTGCATTGTTGGCAATTGAGCTGAAGTACTTACACTCGCTCCCGGCTTAAATAAATGTTGTCCAGCTTTGACTTCAAACTTACCAGCTGTGGTAGGTAAAACTCCCGAACTGCTAATTTCAATCTGTGAGCCGCCACCGATCAACACTATTTTTTTTGCCGCTTTAATTTCAATTCGATCTTCCGTGGAAATAATCTGCACACCCTTTCTTGCAATCAGATCAGCACCATCCCCTTGCGCTTGAATCTCGATCTTGCCTTTCCCTGCATAGAGTCGTGCCCCTTCTTGCGCTGCAAATAAACTGATCTTTTTGCTGGCATGTCCGATGATACTGTCTTGGG